>DBOL01000055.1 GCA_002299555.1 Candidatus Aminicenantes bacterium UBA647 | reverse complement strand
AAATCCAATATCTCCCGAGTTGTTCCAATCATTTAATCCAATCTTTGTGGTGTTCCTTACTCCTGTGATAGTGGCCTTTTTTGCCTGGCTTAACAAAAGAGGCAAAGAACCGTCATCTCCGAAGAAGATTGGCATTGGTATGCTGCTTCTGGCTGCAGGTTGGATAATTATGATACTTGCTTCACTCGGATTGATCAGCCCGAAATCTCTCGCGGGAATTGGGGGGACCTCACCTTTCCTTGTTGCTCCATACTGGTTGATAGGCATGTATTTCACCCTTACTGTATCTGAATTGTTCATCAGTCCTATGGGACTTGCATTTGTTGCAAAAGTTTCACCTCCGAAATTCAGGGGGATGATGCAGGGTGGATGGCTCGCAGCTACTGCGATCGGGAATATGCTTTCCGGACAGGTTGCAAAGCCTTATGCGGCACTGGAACTCTGGCAGACCTATACACTTCTGGTAGTTACATCCCTTATGTCTGCAACATTTATGTTCCTCATTATAAAGAAGCTTGAACGGGTGACAGCGAGTACTGAATAAATTAAAATTATGAAAATATTATTTGCGAATGATTCGTTGGAGAAATTAAAATTCCTGGCCCTGTCTGAAAATTCAGGGTCGGGCTTTTTGAAAACTGAAAGGATCGGCAGATATATTTTCATTACAGATGTTATCCGAGGAAATATTAATAAAGATCCAAATAATGAAGATCTGATTAATGTTTATGACCTTTGGGGTTCGAAGTTTGGAGGAGTATTTCTGACCGAAGATATTGATATTCAGGCGGGATGCTTTTTTGAAAAATTAATTCTAACTCTGGAAATGGATAAATACATGATCTCTTATTTCGATTCTGATCGGATGAAAAGAGTTGTCGTCAGAGAAGGAGTTTTTAATGAAAACTAATTTGAGAAGTGAATTCAGCATTGAGGAGAGAAGAGAGTTACTCGGAATTGCCCGAAAGACGATAGAAAGATATATAAAGACCGGAAAAAAGGATCTTCAGGAAGCAATTTCAGGAAAATTCAAAGCAAAAAGGGGCGTATTTGTAACGTTGCATAAAAATGGAAACTTGAGGGGATGTATCGGATATCCTCTTCCGGTAAGTCCATTGTTCAATGCAATTAAAGAGAACGCTTTGTCATCTGCTTTCGAAGACCCAAGGTTCCCTCCCCTTGAGAGTGATGAGTTGACTGAAGTTGATATTGAGATCTCGGTTTTGACAATTCCTGAAAAGATCAAAGATCCGGCAGATGTCAGGATAGGGGTTGATGGAATTATTATTTCCAAAGGCGGAAACAGAGGACTTCTTCTTCCCCAGGTCCCCGTTGAACAGGAATGGGACATTGATCAATATATATCCTACGGATGTATGAAAGCCGGACTTTCAAGTGATGAATGGAAAAAGGGAGTTGAGTTAGAGGTGTTTCAGGCAGAAGTTTTCGGAGAACTGGAATTTGAATAGATCATATCTGAAGATGTTTGAGATCAGCACGGTTGCTTCAATGGAATTGAAAGATATTTCGGGGCTTGTCAAAAAATATGTTGGAGAATCAGATATTGGAAATGGCATTGTTCTTGTTTATACCCCCCATACAACTGCAGGAATAACAATAAATGAGAATGCAGATCCGTCTGTAAAGTCGGATATGATCAAGTTTCTCTCAGAAATGGTTCCGGATAAATCATACTTCAGGCATATGGAGGGTAATTCTTCTTCCCATATATTGTCATCTTTAATATCCCCGTCTCAATCTTTTATCCTTGATAACGGAAGGTTAATACTAGGCACCTGGCAAGGTATATTCTTTTGTGAATTTGACGGGCCAAGGTCAAGAAAAGTTTATGTTAAGATTTTATCTGAAGATCAATAATAAAAAATATATAAAGGAAAAATAACATGAAAGATATAATTGCAGTCATTTTCGGAATGGGCTTGATGGCAAATGCAGGACTTTTTGTAATTCAGGCTGCCAAGATTATAAAAAACAAAAGTGCAAAAGGGGTGTCAACTCTTACTTTTGCCGGCTTTTCAATTTTGCAGATCACAGGGATCCTCCATGGCTATTTTCAGAATGATATGTATCTGTTGACCGGAATGGCAGCCAGTTTACTTGCTTGTGGAACAGTTACTATCCTTTCTGTTATTTATAAAAATAAATAATCATTGAAAGTGAAAAAAAGGGCGGGGAGTGCCCGCCCGTCATTTATCTGAAAGTTATGATATTAGCTGCTTTTCTTATTTTTTTTTAAGATCTCTTTAAGTTTCTTTGAGGATAATTCCCAGATAGTCCTGAGGCCTCTGAAGATGTACTTGCTCATATAGAGGAGGAAGATACCTAAAGCAGTCAATATGAATGAAATAAAGATTCCCAGGACACCCTCAAGGGTGGGGTTTGAAAATTCAAGAACTCCAATTCTGATCATATCAGGTTCACCGGATAGATTTACAAGAAATTCAGGATCAACTATATGAACTATACTGATAAGTATTCCTGAGAGTCCCCCCAATGTAAAGCCTACTGCCACTGCATAATAGGCAACCACTATTCCAAGTAGAACTCCAAGAATTCCAAGAATGACACCCAGACCACCGAAACCGAGCGGGAGTCCGAATATGGCGATCAAAGCACCAATAAGGATATAGAGAGGAATATTCTTCTCTTTACCTATCTTGTACATTGTCTTTGGGGCACTTTTTGTGAATACGTCTGCCGGTTCACCAAATTTTTTCAGAACCTTTAGTATTTTCCCCACCTCATCACCATTCTTTTCATCTGTAAATGATTCATAAATATGTGAATCTATCTCCTTAATGAAATCATCCCTGTCTATTTCGGGTACTCCTTTCATATTTGATCTTACTCGTGATAGATAGTCTTCAACGATTTTTTCTACATTTTCAGGATATTTATTTCCCATTTTTTACCTCCCTGGCTGGATATATTTTCTTTTTTTCGGAGATAGATTTTCTACCTCCTTTCTTTTTCATGGTTTTTGTTTTTGTTACAAGATCTGTAAGGTCCTTGAATTCCTTTCCCAACCCCTTAAGTATCTCATCTCCACGGTGAGTGATCATATAATACTTTCTTGGTGGTCCCTTTGAAGATTCTACCCATTGTGAACTGATCAACTCTTCCTTTGCAAGCCTTGAAAGAATAGGATAAATAGTACCCTCATTAATATCAAAATTACAATTATCTGTAATAGCTTTAATTAGAGAGTATCCATAATACTTGTCCTTCTTAAGCACTTGAAGGATGACAAGTTCGAAAACCCCTTTCCTCAATTGTTTGATCTTATTTTCCATTTTCACCTCTTAATACTTTGTAATATAGAGTATACGTGTGAACATAGTACAAGGTTCCAAATTTTTTTATTTATTTTTATTCCTGAACCTTAAATGAAAATTCGCCATTTGTTTCTTAAAACTTTATGATTATAATAATACTTACAAAGGGAAGGTGATCATGATAAAAAAAATCGTTCTGATACTATTTATTTTTATATTCATTTTTGTTTCACCGAACATGTTTTCTTATCAGGGTGTATTAATGAATTCTGCTGAGACGATAAACCCGGGGAACTTTAAACTAACGGTATTTCCGACCATGCTTATAGGAGAGAATGGGGGAGATTCCATATGGGGAGTTGCAGGAAGAGTTGGGTTCGGCCTTTCAAGCAGTATTGACATTGAAGCGAAGGGAGCAGTATTCAAAAACTTTAACTATTTGGGAATAGATATTGAATATTGGTTCTACAGAGGAAGAAATGTGAATGTATCGGCTGCTGTCGGATGGCATATGATCGGATCAAAGACCGGGGCAGACAGCTCAGGGATTGATACTGCAATTATAGTTAGTACTAAACCTTCAAATAAACTTGAACTATATAGTGGACTGAAACTCTCTTTTGATTCGATAAAGAATACAGGTCAACAAATAGATCTGATCCACTTTATACCCGGTTTTGAATATCGAATAACAAAAGATACAGATTTTCTCGCTGAATTCGGTATCGCTCTAAATGGAGAATCACGAAATTACGTGAGTTTCGGCTTTGCATATTACTTTCTATAATGCCCGGGAAATAAAATATCATAATTCAGATAAGGGCTTTTATAAGTATTCTGTATTTGAATGTGTCGCCTTGATTCGGATCACCGGTTGTCATCTCCTACAGCATTAACCGCCCTTAAAGGCTCTTCAACATTATAACAATTATTAGCAGAGAGATTTATTTATGGGATTAAAAATAAAAAATGTGGAAATATTTCAAATTTTATACTAAATAAATATTCATGGGGATAAATTATGAAGTGGGTTGCTGCAACTGCAATTATAATTGTTTTTTAAAATCCGGAACAAACTCAGATTTTGTGCCTTTTGAAAATATACTGAAAAAGTACAATGTTAAACAAAAAAAAAAGATAAAGAAGATACTGAAAAAATATGATCTGAAAAATAAGAAATGGATAAAAAACCCGAGATATGAGAATAATCCATTCTCAGAAGAGAGGATCTATAAATGCAGAAAGTGTGGAAATATTGAAAGCCAACTTTATATAAGGATCAGTGTACCGGAAAAATGGATGTTTGATAAGGCAAGTGATACTTGTTTTACTGATAAAGAAATACTTTTCAGAACAATAAATAATTGTACCAGATGTGGTAACAGACTAAGACATTACAATGATAGTATTACCAAGATTAATTGCCCCGAGTGTAAAATAGGGGAATTGAAGGTACTTTCTAAGAAAGTATGGGACTAGTACTATTCCCGGCCGATTAAGGCCGGGATATGTATTTAATAACTAAGCTTTTGTTACGTTTGCAGCGTAGTCGCCTTTGTCACCCTGGCGAACTTCAAACTCAACTTCCTGGCCTTCATCGAGAGTTTTGAAACCTTCTGTCTGAATTTCAGCATAATGAACAAAAATATCATTACCATCTTCCATTTCGATAAAACCATAACCCTTTGATGCGTTAAACCACTTTACTTTTCCTTTTGCCATTTTTTACCTCCGGTAAAATTTTGCAAATAGAGGTAGAACCATATAATGACTAAGAAATTTTTGGAATCTTTTGAAATTAATGATTTCTGACCTTTACTTACTTAATGTTTGATTAATAAACCAATTTTTGTGAAAACATGAATTAATGTGATTAAAAAATAAACAACAAACTAATTACTTTTAACAACATTTGCAGCATAGTCGCCCTTATCACCCTGGCGAACCTCGAAATCTACTTCCTGACCTTCGTCAAGAGTCCTGAATCCATCGGTCTGAATTTCCTTGTGGTGGACAAAAATATCATTTCCATCCTCCATTTCAATAAAACCATAACCTTTAGAAGCGTTAAACCACTTTACCTTACCTTTTGCCATTATCTAACTCCTTAAAAATTTGCAGTTCAGGTTAAAATTGAGAATAGTCTATGATTGGAATACATTTGATTATCTTTGATTCTATCCATTTCCTGCATTTAAAATACTATTTTATAAAAATTATTAATAGATGTCAACATTTCCTATATTAATTTACGCAAATAATGAAAAAAAGTTGCAATAAAATATAGATATAGGTGTTTTACCTGTATCTGTGATCAATTTGCTTGAGTCTTTCTTTATAAACAAACTTTTTTGCCCAGGGATATTTCTTTTTATCATGACATTTGATACATTGTTTTTCATTTGGTATCTTCAACCCTTTCGAAATAGCTTTCTTTCTATCCTTCATTATATTGTTTTTCATATAATCTGATCCGGGGCCGTGACATTCTTCACATTGAACACCTTCGAATTTTAAATTATATGTATCAGGAGCTCCCATTTTATAACCGCCTTCATTAAATCCTGTAGTGTGGCAAACTAAACAATATGGGTCGTCAGCTTTACCATCTTTAACAAGTCCTTCAAAAGCTTTTGAATGTTTCGTATGATAGAGAGTTTTATAAGCTTTACCATGTCTGGTTGAGTTGTGACATAGTTTACATTTTTTTGCTCCCACATATTTTGCAGAATATACAGGTATCAGAATTAATGCTGACAAAATCATTGAAATTAAAATTCTCTTCATTAATAAGCTCCTTAAAACTTTTTTCATTATTCATAGTTTAAATAAAAATGTCAATATTATTAATACTAATTCAGATAATAATAACTGATTTATTATAGACAATAGTTGCATGCTGTATGAAAAAGTCTCATGTGTACACTATTTGAAAGTATCAAAAAGTTGTTCTATTAGTAGCTTTTCTGTGTTTTCTCAGAATTGGAAAATTATTTGCAACTGATATTTAAAGACCGAAAAGTATAAATTTTTTGAAAGGAGGATAAAATGGATTTATCTGATTGGCAGAGACAGAAAATAGAGATACTTGCTCAATACCAGGAAACACTGGCTGATATTTATACTTTATTGGGTGAAAGGATTCCCCGATGTGAGAGTTTATTTCTAAATATTGCAATGAAAAATTTAAAATATGGAGACTGGATCAGATCGGTTCCCGGTAAAATAGTAAGTGGAGAATATGAATATGAAATGCTGAGATTTAAAATTGAATCCATTACGACAGGGATAAATTATCTGATTGGGCAATTTAAAAGCCTTAGTGATAATAATATTTCAACAAATCAGGCAGTAGGGATATTAAAAGCTATTGAATCAGGTGATATAGCAAGAAAATTTCATGAAATAGTATTTACTTCAGATGAATATGCAAGAGAACTTGACAAAATAAAAAATGAATTCAAATCAGAGAAGATTGCAACATTCAGATCTCTTCAAAGTGTAACCATGAGAACTTATGCAGGAAGTTCACTGTATTGTTAATATTGTTTAAAAAACAACTTGGATTGGAAGGGTCTTTCTTCAGGGAAGCATATTAATCCCTGAATTGATCTTTAAGAAAAATAAACTCTTCTTCTTTTAAAGATCTGCTTCTATAAAGCCTGTTTATAAGAAGGTTTGCCCTCCATTTTATATATTCTGAGTCTGAAAGAGGAGTAACTCGAAGTGGTTTGGGTATCACAGATATTAATCTGATTATTTCTATCTTGCTCAGCTGATCGACCCTCTTTCCAAAAAAAAATTCTGATGCGGCACCAACACCGAAAATTCCCCTGCCAAACTCGATCACATTCAGATAAAGTTCAAGAATTCTATTCTTTGATAAGTGTTTCTCGAGTCTTTTTGCTATGAAGAATTCTTTTATTTTCCTATAATAGGATTTCTCTGTTGTAAGAAAAAGATTTTTAGCGAGTTGTTGTGTAATTGTACTTCCACCTCTTGCTTTTTTGCCGGCTTGAAGATTTCTTTTTATCGATTCCTTTAATTCATAATAATCAACACCTTTATGATTATAAAAATCAATATCTTCAGATACAATGACAGTTCTTTTCAGAAAAGGGGGTATTTGAACAAAAGGAGACCATTTTTTCAGTATCCTGAACTTAATTTTTCCTCCTGAATTTTCACTGATCCGCTGATCGATCATTGATGTTGTGACCGGTATTTCGTTTATTAGTCCCTTCACATCAGGAAGTGATAAAAATAAGTTCAGGGTCAGTATTACAACGATCATGAACAGGAGTAAAAAGAAAGAGCGAATTTTTCTTTTGAAGAAAAAATTAAATACATTAGAAAATATTGACCTTATCGAATATAAAAACTTCATTTATACATTTTAATAAATATGAAGAACAATATAAACAAATATCTCTTAAAAAAATGAGAAATACACTGAATTTCAAAAGGAATACAACTTGTGTTAAAATATAACTACAAATTAACCGGAAATTATTAGGAGAGTTAAATGAAAAAATTAATTTTGATATTAATAATAGTTTTTATTTCAGTAAATATATTCCCATTGTCAGGACCTGCTCTTGATTTTTCAGCAAAGGACATCGATGGAAACATTGTAGAGTTGAGCAAATTGAAGGGAAAAGTAGTTATTCTTGATTTCTGGGCAACATGGTGCCCGCCCTGTATCAAAGAGATACCAAACCTTAAAAAGATCTATCAGGAATTCAAAGGGGATGATTTTGAGATTGTGAGTATTGCACTGGAAAGGAAACCCAAAGAGCACGCTGTCAAATTTGTTGCTGAGAATGGAATGAACTGGGTTCACATCATAGATAAAGCCAAAGGGAGAGAGATCGCCACTGAATATAAGATAAAATATATCCCTACTATGTATGTTATAGGTAAAAAAGGAGATATCTTAGCTTCAGGTCTGAGAGGGGAAAAGCTGAAGGAAAAGATATCTGAATTGTTGAAATAGTCATTCGGATATTCTATTATTGGAGAAATGTCTCCCGGTTATAGTACAAAAATATACAAAAAAAGAAATCCATCAGTACTGCCATATATGTTTCTGGTCGTTATTCTTTTATCTGCTTCCGGTTTCATTTACTACCAAAAAGTTGAAAAAAAGAGTGAACCTGTTGAACAGCCTTTAACAACAATAAAACCTGAAATAGAAGAACATGTTAAGGACGATAGTATTGGTGAAATTGTTGAGGATATTACTCAGAGTAAAGCTGAAGATGAACTTTTAAAAGTTCAGGAAGGAGATATAGGTTTTGAGCAGAGTAATTCAGAAGAAGATAAAATATCAAGAGATGAATTGCGGTCTATACAGAACAGAGCGCTTTTCTATACAAAAAGAAAGGAATACGATAAAGCTATTGGTGAATATAGTATTCTTCTGAAATATAACAAAAGATTTCTGACTATAATCGGGATGTGTTATTACTGGGCAAATAAGAATGAAGAGGCTGTAATTTCATTAAAGAATGCTGATGACCTTGAACATTATCCTTACAGAACAAAGAAATTCCTGGCATTTGCATACTACAGATTGAATGATCTTGCCTTAAGTCTGGAATATGCTGAAGATGCTGCAGAATATGGCCAGGATGGTGAGTTAAAAAGACTTATTGCAAAACTAAAACGTGAAGAAAATGTAATGAGGAGATATAAAGATCTCGGGACAGAAAATTTTCTGATCCAGTTCAGCAGAGAGGAACATGATGAGACAAGAACAATTGTTTCTGATTATTTGAAAGAAGCTTATAGGGAGATAGGGAAGGAGCTTGACTATTTTCCTAATAAACAATTTGTTGTGATACTTTATAATGAGAGAGATTTTTTTGATGTTACCAGAGCCCCGGGATGGGCCGGCGGTCTTTATGATGGGAAGATCAGGTTGCCGATAAGAGGCTTGTCAGGACAAAACGATATATTAAGAAGTGTAATATTTCATGAATTCACTCATGCACTTATCTCAGAGATCACTCAAAAATGTCCACTATGGATAAATGAAGGACTTGCAGAATATTTCTCCTCAGATGAAACTAACTTGAATATTAAAAAGCCGATTCCGCTAAAATATCTGGAGAAAAGATTTCCTTCCGGAAATGTTGCCTATGTATCTCTTGCCTACAGGACAAGTCATTCTGCGGTTTCCTACATGATCGATAAATACGGAATATATTCTATGATGGAACTTCTTGAGAATTTTGGTGAAGGTATGGATCTTAATAAAGCTTTTATATCTGTTTTATTCGTTTCATATGATGATTTTGTGTCTGAATGGGGGAAACAATTTTGAGTGGTCTGGAAAATTTTCTAACCATAAGATCTTCAAAAGGACCACATGAGATCAAAGAAAAGGGTTCAAGGTTTATCTCTTATATTCATCCTGTGTCAGATGGTGCGACAGCAGAGAGTATTATCACCGAAATTAAAAAAAAATATTATGATTCTACTCATGTTTGCTTCGGATACAGAATAGGGGATGGTGAAGAAAAGCAATTGAGATATAGTGATGACGGAGAACCTTCAGGAACAGCAGGCCTGCCAATAATAAATGAGATAAAAGGAAAAGAACTTTTTAATGTATTGATCAGCGTAATCAGATATTATGGGGGTACAAAATTGGGGACAGGTGGACTTGCAAGAGCATACAGGGATTCGGCAAAATTGTCTGTCCAGGATGCATCAATTGTAAGGGAAATTATTCAGAGAACTCAAAAAGTAATAATTCCCTACGATTTTATAAGTGACCTGATGAAAGTTACAAAGAAGTTTTCAATAAAAATACTAGACAAGAACTATGATAACAACGGAATTGAAGTTGACCTGAGTATCCCCGTAAAGCACTATGAAGATGTCAGGAATACTCTCATCAACTTAAGTAAAGGCAAAGTTAAGTTCTAAAACTATTTCCCTTTTTTCTGTCTTTCGATATCTTTTAAAAATACTTCATAAATTTCAATATCTGCTGAACCCGGGAATTTTTCAATAAGATACTTATAATATTTTATTGAATTGTCTATATCCTTTTTTAAATAATAGAAATTTCCGAGTAATACATAAGCATTTTCGAGAGTTGGACTTTTCTCAATTGCAAACAAAAGATTCTCTTCAACTCCTGTCTCAGCTTTTGCAAGTTCCATAACATTTTTGTTGCTCTGTTTAAGATTTTTTCTATTCTTTGCTTTTTCAATTTTATCAATCTTAACTTTAAGAGTATTGAAGTTGTTCATTCCCACTATATATTTTGCAAAACCGATATATTTGTTGTCTGGATCATCTTTAGTTATATCAGCAAAAGCCAGAAGATATTTGTTTGAATTTGCAATATCCTCTAATTGTGAATAATTCAGACCGATCAGGTAATTAGCAGTTGAATAAAACTGTTTGAATAATTCCTGCGATGACAGAGCATTAACAAATCTGAGCAGATACTCATTGGATTTTTCAGTTTTACGGAGCTGGAAAAAATTAAATCCGATACGATAATCAAGTTCTGTTAAAAGTTTTGCATCGATCTCTTTTAATCCGTCTACTAAAGAAAGATCTATAAATAATTTGTTAGCATCGGCAACTTTCCTTTCACGCATGAGTGTGCTGCTATACTTTAAAGTTATATCTATAAGAGCTTTTTTCGCATTTTGATTGTCAGAATTAAGTTTAAGAGTGGTCTTAAGTTCCTTAAGGGCACCCTTGTAATTCTTTCTGAATGCATGGATCGAAGCGATCTTATAGTGTACGGTCTCCATATCCTGGTGGAGCTCAAGAGCTTGTTTATACAATTCCATAGCCTTATCGTACTCTTTTTTCTTTGTGGCCTTGTCAGCTTTTTTTTCAAGTTTTAAAGCTTTTTTCGGGATCTTCACGTCATCAGCAGAAAGTATTCCACTGAAAGAACTTAGTGTAAATAGGATTACTATCAATATTATAAGAGCTTTTTTAGTCATTTATGTCTCCTGTTTTTTTTTTGAAGTATATAATCTTTTTCAGAAAAAGAAAAGTTCTAAGTTTAATTATTTTCAAAAGCCTCAGTATAAGCTATAATGAACTTCAAATTATGGGAAGATTAATTTCATTTATAGTATTTTTTATAGTTTTTTCCGGAGTAATGTTCGGAATACATTATTTTGTATTTCAGACGATATCAAGAAACCTCAGCCTGACCGTTAAAATTTTGCAATGGATAAAGTGGATATTCATCCTCTCTGCTTTTTCTATCATTGCAGGGCAAATGCTCAGCCGGATGCTTAATGTTCATTTTGTTAAACATTACGGCTATGTTTGGCTCGGATTAATCTCAATTACTTTTGCAGTATTCTTAGTTGCAACTCTGCTGAAAGTGATTATACCATCCGTATCAGAGATAATCGTTGTGTCAGCAATTGTTATATCATTACTTATATCAATCTACTCGTTTATAAACAATATGAAGGATCCGGTTCTCAGAGAAATTGAAATATTAACAACAAAATCATTAGGTGTGTCCGGAGAATACAAAATATTACAATTGTCAGATGTTCATATTGATGAATCTACAGATCCGGAATCAATAAAACAGATTGTTGAAAGGATAAATAAACTATCTCCGGACCTTATAGTCATAACCGGAGACCTTATTGATGGCAGAATTAATGAGAAAAGTTCTATCAACCTCATATTAAAAAAACTTAAGTCAAAGAATGGTGTTTATGCCATTACCGGTAATCATGAGTACTATTCAGGCCTTGAGGTTTTCAAAGAACTTGCCTTAAAAACCGGGATAAAGATACTTAATGACGAGCATGTGAATATTACTGAAAATATTTCTCTCTTTGGAATGAAGGATCATACTTCCTCCGGATCAAAAAGATCGAGTTACAATGCGGATATTTTAAATGACTTGAACTTATTAAAGTTTAATATCCTTATCGGTCACAGGCCTTATGGAATAAAAAAAAATGGGGAAAAGGGGATAGACCTTCAAATGGCAGGTCACACTCACGCAGGCCAGATTCCCCCAATGGACCTTTTAGTTCAGCTTGTTTACAAATATCCATACGGACTTTACAGATCAGGAAATTCTTTTATCTATACTTCCTCCGGTACGGGTGTATGGGGCCCTCCAATGAGATTTCTATCAAATTCAGAAATTGTTTTGTATAGAATTAAAAAAAGTGAAAAAATTTCCGGAAGTGTCATAAAATAACTTTATAATTTACGTTTAAAATTAAATATTTTCTTGACTTTTATGGGGGTATACTCTATAAATTATTATTAATTTTCATTGATATTCAATACTATCAAACTATTAAAATATTAGGAGGTTTGTTTAATGAACAACATGGGACCTTATGATGAGATCAGGAAAAAATTCAATTGGAATATATCTGAAAATGAGCTTGGTTATAAAGATGGGGACGATATAAATATAGGATGGTATTGTTCCGACAGGATATGTGATCAGGGGAAAGGAGAAAAAGTTGCTCTCATATGGCAGGGATTTTCAGGTGAAGTTAAGAAATTTACTTTCAATGACAGCCGTATCATCACTAACACGATGGCATCATTTCTTCAGAAGACCGGAGTTGAAAATGGCGATAGAGTATGCCTTTTTATGGATAAGATCCCTGAGCTTTATTTCGGATTTCTAGGTATACTGAAAATGGGTGGTATAGCTCAACCGCTTTTCAGTGCTTTTGGCGGAGAATCTCTTATTACAAGATTGGAGGATGCTGAAACAAAAGCGATAATTACTCAGAAAAAACATCTTGGGAAAGTGAGAAAGATCCGTGATGAACTTCCCGGACTTGAATATATCATTGTAGTTGATTACGATGGAAAAAAACCCTTGCAAGAACGTGAGATAGCTTTTTCAATGGAAGATTCTGAAAAAATTGAAAAATTTGATGTTTTCAGATCAAAAGCGGAAACGCCATCTGTATTACATTATACTTCAGGTACTACCGGACAGCCGAAAGGGGCTCAACATGTCCATTATTCTCTTATTTCGCAATATATTTCATCAAAATATGTTCTTGACTTAAAGGATGATGATATATATTGGTGTACTGCTGATCCGGGTTGGGTTACAGGAACATCCTATGGGATCATAGGTCCCTGGTCAAACGGAATAACTCAATGTGTTCTTGATTCGGGATTTAAGGCTGAGAATTGGTACAGATTCATAGAAGATCAAAAGATAACGGTCTGGTATTCCGCTCCGACAGCTATAAGGGCGCTTATGAAAGAGGGTAAATCTGAGGTTGAAAAGTTTGACCTATCTTCACTAAGGCATTTGTGCAGTGTCGGTGAACCACTGAATGCTGAAGCTGTATTGTGGTCAACAGATACGTACGGACTTACATTTCATGATACATTCTGGCAGACTGAGACCGGAAGTATGGTTATTACTAATTATCCGGGGATGGAGATAAAGCCGGGTTCGATGGGTAAGCCATTTCCGGGAATAGAAGCAACCGTGCTGGACCTTAAAACTCATGAGCCGATAGAGAAGAGAGGAGTTGTCGGACTTATAGCATTAAAGCCCGGATGGCCTTCAATGTTCAGAGCTTATTGGAATAATGAAAAAACATATAACAGCAAATTTATTAATGGCTGGTATGTTTGTGGTGACAGGGCCAGTATTGATGAGGATGGATATTACTGGTTTGTAGGCCGTGATGATGATGTTATAAATACCGGGGGCCATCTTGTCGGGCCCTTTGAAATTGAATCTGCATTATTAGAGCATGAATCAGTTGCTGAATCCGCAGTTGTCGGAAAACCAGATCCTGTAAATATGGAAGTAGTCAAGGCGTTCATAGCGTTGAAACCGGGAGTTGAGGCTTCTGATATGCTGGAACTGGAAATAATGAATTTTATCCGAAAGAAATTATCACCACTTGCAATGCCGCAGGATGTCGAATTTGTTGATTCACTACCAAAGACGAGGAGTGGAAAAATAATGAGACGTATGCTCAGGGCAAAAGAGTGGGGTGAAGAAATAGGCGATACTTCAACACTTGAAGATGATTAGAAGATATTAATAATACGTTTATAAAGGAGAATAAAATGAGTGGTATTAAAGAAGTTATTTTAGATTATATTAAAGAAGAATATCTTGAAGATGAAGATATGGAACTTGATTTCAGTTCACCTCTTATCACAGGGGGAATTGTTGACTCTTTTTCAATGGTATCTTTAAAAAGATTTCTTGAGACAAAATACAAAATACAGATACCGGATGCAAAAGCAACTCCGGATGCCTTTGATTCAGTTGATAATATCTTAGTTCTGTTGAAAGAATTTAATGTAGTGTAGGAGACAATAATGGCATATAGTACAAAAGAACAGGGACACCTGAAGAGTGAACTTGATAACATTAAGAAGGATGGTATTTTCAAAGAGGAGAGGATAATTTGTGCACCTCAGGATTCAGAAATAGAAGTGATCTTTCCTTCCGGAACTGAAGAGAAAAATGTTATTAACATGTGTTCTAACAATTATCTGGGTCTATCATCTCATCCGGAAATAGTGGAAGCAGCAAGAAAAGGACTTGACCATAGAGGATATGGGATGTCTTCGGTCAGGTTTATTTGTGGAACGCAGGATATTCATAAAGAACTTGAAGATAAACTTACAAAATTTCTTGGAACAGAGGATACTATCCTTTTCCCATCCTGTATGGATGCAAATGCAGGAGTATTTGAAGCTTTTATGAATGAAGAGGATGTTATGATAGCAGATCGACTTGTCCATGCATCGATAGTTGACGGAATGAGACTTGCCAAAGCGATGACAGATACTTATAAACATTCAAATATGGATCATCTCGAGAAGAAACTTATCCTCCATGAGGATAAAAGATTAAAACTTATTGTTACTGATGGTGCATTCTCAATGGATGGAGATCTTGCTAAACTTGATAAAATAGTTGAACTTGCGGAAAAGTACAATGCTCTGGTTTTTGTAGATGATTCTCATTCAAGTGGATTTATCGGGAAAACAGGTAGAGGAACTCATGAGCACTTCGATGTGGTCGGAAAGATAGATATAATTACAACTACACTTGGTAAGGCTCTTGGCGGAGCATCAGGTGGTTGTGTGTCCGGAAGAAAAGAGATTGTTGAAATGTGCAGGCAAAAAGCAAGGCCTTACCTTTTTTCCAATTCTATTGCTCCGGTTATAGTAGCTGCATCAAACAAAGTAATTGATATAGTTTCTTCTTCAACTGAAAGGAGAGATAAACTCGAAGTAAATACAAAATTCTGGAGAAAAGGTTTGATCGATGCCGGATTTATTATCAAAGATGGTGAAACACCGATTGTTCCTGTTATGCTCTTCAATGCAAAACTTTCACAGGATTTCGCTAAAGATCTGTATTCAGAAGGTATATATGC
This sequence comes from Candidatus Aminicenantes bacterium UBA647, assembly GCA_002299555.1. GTDB lineage: Bacteria > Acidobacteriota > Aminicenantia > UBA2199 > UBA2199 > UBA647. Next base: position 42,385 of record DBOL01000055.1, on the reverse strand, counting down.
GATCGGATTTTTCTTTCCTGTTGTGGCTAAAGGGCAGGCAAGGATCAGAACGCAACTATCTGCCGCACATGATATGACACATCTCGAGAAGGCTCTTGCCGCTTTTATTAAGGTTGGGAAAAAGTACGATATACTTAATAAAACTAAAGAAGAGATAATAGGAAAATACGGCAACTGATCTTTTTTTAAACTTTATATCATATTTTTGCGTCTATAAAAGCGGGAGAAAAGAATGAAAAAAATCACATTTATTATTTTATTTTTTATTTCAGGAATAATTTTGCTTTCGCAGGTTGTTAATCAGGATAAGCCATTTAAAGGGGAATGGGATTTTAATAAAAAACTGATCTGGGAAAAAGATACAGCCGGGAAAGATGTCTTCGGGGATATTCAAAATATCGCAATCTCAAAAACAGGAAAAATATTTGTCGCCGATATGAAAAATTCCCTTATATTTATTTTTGATAAGGATGGGAACTTTATTAAAAGTTTTGGCAAAAAAGGGGAAGGTCCGGGTGAGATCAGGGATTATTTCGGTGGAAATCTACTCCAGATAGTAGGAAATAAATTGATTTTTTCAGATAGAGCGATGCTTCATTATTTTGATCTTGATGGACATTATATTAAAACAATTAAAATCTCTCCAAGGTTGAAGCCGAGGGAATTTTTGAATGAAGACATTTTTATATCTGCACCTGTGATTGTAGACAGAAGAGGGAAAGGGACGGAAAAAATAATCCTCTTTAACTTAAAAACAGATGAAAAAACCGAGATTGCAACATTCAGACCGTTCGATAAAGCGAGTGTTACTCAGGAGAGCAAAGGGAATCAAATGACAGTCGGGATAGTCATAGGGGATATAACTCCGATGATGCTGGTACGGTACAGCAATGAAAAGATATATTATGGAATGAACAATAAGAATGAATTGACAATTTGTGATATTAAAGGAAAAAAGCTTTTCAATTTCAGTAATCCGGAGAAAAAACCGAACAAGGTATCAGAAAAATATTTAAAAAATCTTAAAACTAGATTAGGAGATATTCCTGCAAATATATTAAATAATATTATAAATGGATTACCAAAAAATGCCTCCTTCTTCTCTGATATTAATATTGACAGAAAAGGGAATGTATATCTTTTTGAATCTGATCCGGATAGCGATACACTCAGAGTAATTGATATTTATGATAAAAGCGGGAAGTTTATGTACAGAAGTAAGATCGGTGTTGATAACGACAGAACTATTAACGGCATCCAGATTGAAGGCGATTTCATCTATATCTGGACAGAAGATGAAGATGGAAATGTCATTCTGTCAAAGTACAGGATAGAACTTCCTTAATTAATAATAAATTAATGTAACTCTTTAGATTCTGACCACCAGTTTTTTCTCTTCTCCGGTTTGTCAATTATTAATACTGTTTTTGATGATTTCCCCATTGAACTTATAACGAGGGTGTATTTCCCGGGAAGTATGAATGGTCTTCTTCCTTCCGGAAGGTTTTTCCTGTATTTGCTATCGATAAGGTAGTCCCAATCAAGTCTGTTTATACCGGCCTTTGCTTTCTGTTCCCAGCTTTTTAGTATTTTGTTCTTATTATTTTTCAAGAATATTTTTACATTAACTGAAGTGTCTGAATGGAAGAAAACTTTAAGCTTTTCAATCTCTCTCGGTTTACCAACCTGGACCGGTTTCTCTTTCTCCCACCACCATTTCGGCACCTGTTTAGCAATTTTAAACAGGTGGATCTCTTTTTTCATTATATCTGCAGTATATTCCTGTAGAATCTTAATGGATCCAACCCATACACTACGCCCGTAAGTACCAACTATAAGATCTTTTTCTCTTGGCTGGATGCACATATCATATGCAGGTACATTGGGTATCATTACACCAAGTGCATTCCACTCTTCCCCTCCGTTGAGACTTGTGTAAACTCCAAAGTCACTTCCTACGAACAATAGGTTTGGATTTACCGGGTCCTGTCGGATAACATTCATACATTCGTCAGGCAGGTTCCCCTTTATTGAATGCCAGCTCTGTCCGTAATCTAAACTTTTGTAAACATATGCTTTTGTATCATTTTCACGGAACCCTGTAAAAGTAGCAAAAACATGAGCCTCATTATGGAGTCCGGGTTCGATACGAGTTACCCATTTATTCCCTGGAATCCCATTTCTGAGCCTTTCCCAGTTCATACCGGAATCTTTTGTGATCCAAAGCCATCCTTCATCTGTCCCTGCATAGATAAGTCCGAAACGTTTAGTACTCTCAGCAAGTGCCGATAGATTCCCATAAGAGATATTGCCACCAATATTAACGAATGATCCTTCCTGTCCTTCACTGGTCAGTTCAGGGCTTATTACCTCCCATGTGTCTCCACGATCAAATGAACGGTGAACGAATTGTGTCCCGGTGTATAAAATATCAGGATGAAATTTGCTCATGACGATTGGTGTAACCCAATTTGTCCGAAATGCTCTCTGTTCAGGATAATCAGGTTCAGGTCGAATTCTTTTTGATTTCATTGTGTGAAGATCAAGGCGTGACATTGCACCGAATTGAGTACCAAGGATCACAGTATTATTATCCTTTAAATTGACCTGTATAAACATTCCATCTGCACCCCAGATATTTTTCCAACTATCTATTTGCTGAAAAGGTTTGATCTTCTTATTAAATCCCATACTGATACCATTATCCTGAAGTCCGGTAAATATTCTGTAGGGCTTAGACATATCAAAGGTTACAGTGTAGCTTTGTCCCACAGGTATGTTCTTCACAGGTCTCCAGCTTACTCCTCCATCGAGGCTGAGGTTAAGTCCTCCGTCATTTCCAAGAATTATCCTTTTACTATTTTTTGAGTTAAAAAGGATAGCATGGTGATCAGCATGAACATCATGTCCGTTTCTGTCTGCATACTCAAAGGTTTTGCCTCCATCCTCTGTTTTTAGAAGTGGCACAGCACAAAGGATAAGACGTTTATCATTTGAAGGGTCAATAGCGATACGGCCGAAATAGTACGTTGCAGTTCCATATCCCCAATCAACCTGTCCACGAAGATCGGCCTTATGTGTTTTCCCCCAGGTCTTTCCGGCATCAGAACTTACATATAACTCAGGGCCTATACATTTTGGCCAATAGTAGGGGATATTCTCCAATCCCTTTATGTGTTTCTTCATATCATCAAAATTGAATTTTTTATCCTTTTCATCTTTTCTGATAGATTCAGCGTTAAGTTTCCCCGGAAAACTGTATAGCCTGAGGAAATCATCAATCCTTTTGTCTGAAAGTTTCAGAAACCCTTTTTTTGCGATCTCAAGAAATTCTTTTCCCAATAGTGGTTCAGGATTATCTTTACTTATCGGTCTTGGATTTTGATTGTCAATCAGTGCGTAGATAAGATCAGGATTTTGATAGCTCAGAGCAAGACCGATCCTACCCATCCCTTTTCCATTGGGTAAGCCACCTGAAAGACGATCAAAAGATTTCCCTCCATCAATACTTTTCCATATGCCGCTTCCCGGGCCATTCTCTCTGAAATCCCACGCTTTACGGCGCCTTTCCCACGTGCAGGCATAGACAATATTAGTATCGTTATGATCTATCAGCACCTCAACAGCTCCTGTGAATGGCGGACATTCGATCACTTTATCCCAGGTCTTACCGTTATCAAGTGTCCTATAAAGGCCTCTTTCCCCTCCATCAGTATAAACAGGGCCAAGTGCCGCTACAAAAACGATCTCTTTTTTCCCCGGGTGAACGGTTATATCTGCTATATGATGTGCATTCGGGAGAGCAGCTCTTGTCCAGGTATTCCCCTTGTCATCACTTCGGAATAATCCGGCTCCCATATAAACAGTTCTTGTATTTGAAGGCTCCCCGGTTCCTACCCAGATAGTTTCAGGAACTCCGGGTTTCCCCCATACAACTGCAAGTGATCCGATACTGAAAGAAGGCTGTTTCTCGAAAATCGGTTTCCAATTATGTCCGTCATCATGAGTTATCCATACACCACCTGTTGCATAAGCGACAAGCCAGGTTGTGGGTAGTCTTTCATCCATTGCAAGATCCATTATCCTGCCACCCTGAGCCATCGGACCAACATTCTCAAATGGAATACTTTTGAAAGGACTGTTCTCTAAAAGAGATTGCCTGATCTTAAATGCCTTTTCTCTTATCATCCAGTCAACTTCTCCCCAGATAGGATGGATCCTTTTGAGTGCATCATCAAGTGTAGCGGCAGATAAAGATATTGTTATTAAAAAAATTACAAATATTATTAAGATTTTTTTCATTGTCACTCCTTACAGAATAATAGTTTTTAAATAATATCGGATTTGAAATCCGGATAATTTATTCATACTATGTTTTTATGATTATTATAAAATTTAGTCAAGCAATTAATAAGAGTAACTATTATAAAATTTATTTCCTTTCTGTATAATTGTATCGATGTTTTACCGAAAAGGATAATTTTATGAAAATTCAGAATAAGCCCCTTATTGCTCCGGAAAAAAATTTGAGGGAATTTACCCTGCGATCTCTACTCACAGGAATTATATTTGCTGTCTTATTTGGATTCTCTAACGCTTATCTGGGACTTAAATCAGGAATAACAATCGCTGCAACCTATCCGGCAGCGATCATGGGTATACAATTTCTGAGGCATAGGAAAGGAAGCAACATACTTGAAGAAAATTTTTTAAGGACTATAGGATCAATAGGTGAGGCTGTTGCAGGTGGTGCAATATTTACAATTCCCGCTTTCTATATTGCCGGTGTCTGGGGGCCGGAATTTTTTGCAAGTTTTGATGGCTATTTAAAATCAACTGCAATAATGCTTGCAGGCGGAATTGCCGGGATCCTTTTTGTAACATTGTTGAGAAAAGTTATGGTCGAAGACCCTCTTCTCCCTTTTCCCGAGTCTGTGGCTGCATCAGAAATTCATAAAGCAGGGAGAAAAGGTACTTCGGGTGCAAAATATTTGTTTTTTGCGATGGGAGTAGGGGGTGTAATAGAATTTCTTAAAAGTTTCCATATACTTTCTCCTAAATGGGAGAAATTTTTACCTTTTGCGAAGAAGATAATTCCCGGAACAAGTATGGAAAAATTTAAGGGAATTGAGACAGGTGGGGGGTTTTTGCTGAAGTCTCCTGCTCTGAGCCCTGCATTTTTGGGAGTCGGATATATAATCGGGCCAAAACTGGCAGCATTGAATTTTGCGGGAGGAGTTCTTTCCTGGGGTTTATTCGTTCCCCTCCTGATATTGATCCTTGGTCCTCAATATTCTCCTTTAGTCAGTGACGGAGTTATGACCTGGTCGGATATTTCAAAAAGTGTTTTCTCAAATATTGTAAAACCGATTGCCATCGGCGGAATGCTTATGAGTGCCGCCTATACTCTTTACGGATTGAGAAAAAAAATTTTTAACGGTATCAGGAAGCCGGATGAAGATATTGAAAAAACTTCATCAATTCCCAAAATAGTAAAAAGAACTGAAAAAGATATTGGAATACTAACTGTTATATCCGGAATTTTTCTCTTATCGGCATTTGTTTTTGTTATGTTCTGGTGGTTCATGGGATTTAAAGATGAAAGCTTCATTCCCGCTCTGATTGTTGCATTAGTACTAATGATCGCAGGTTTCTTTTTTGCAACTCTCTCCGGATACCTTGTTGGAGTTATCGGATCTTCCAATAACCCTGTATCGGGAATAACGATAACTTCAATTGTTATAACATCTTTTATTTTGCTGATGATCGGTATCAGCGGAGATCAGGGGGTCATTATTGTTCTTGCCGGTGCAGGAATTATCTGTGTCAGTGCTGCTGTTGCAGGAGCTGCTCTTCAGGAGATGAAAGTAGGATATATACTGGGAGGAACTCCCTGGAAAATGCAGGTTGGTGATTTTATTGGGGTTATTATTTCTGCCCTGGCAATGTGGATACCACTTTTCATACTGAATGCAGGAGATCTGAAAATGGCAGAACTTAATGGATATAAAGGGGGTTTCGGTGGAGATGTTCTTGCTGCTCCCCAGGCAGGCCTAATGGCGAAACTATCAAAAGGGATAGTAGGTGGAGAAATGGTCTGGCCTCTTGTTATTGTGGGAATCATTATGGCTTTCGGATTTATCCTGGTTAAGATAAAGAGTCCGATGCTTGTTTGCGTTGGAATGTACCTCTCATTCGAAACAGTTGCTGCGATATTTGCGGGTGGGCTGATCAGATGGATTGTGGATATGATTATTGCGAGGAGGAAATATTCAAAAAAGCAGATCTCTTATATTGATAACAGGGGAGTGCTACTTGCATCTGGATTGATTGCAGGGGAAGCTTTAATGGGATTATTATTTGCTGCTCTCGCTTTTTTTGATGTCATAGTGCCTAATTTATGGGATGGATCACCATTTATTATCAGTACAGCAGTTATAATTGCATTGGGGTTCGTGATGGTAAATATCCCATTGAAAGCAATAGAGGAATAAGAGGGAGATAAAACTAAATGAAAAAAAGAAAAATATATTTTTCAGATCAGAGACCTGAAAAAAATATCAATTGGGATACAGGGGATGATGGAAAAGTATATTTATTAAAAGAGAAGTCCCGGAACAGAATTATGAAATGGATAATTGATCTTTTTGGAAAAAATCAGTTCTTCAGGATACATCTTGATGAAACAGGAACTCTTGTTTGGAAAAACATTAATGGAGAGATCAGTATTAAAGAGTTAGGAGAGATTGTTAAGAAAGAAAAAAGTGAAGAATCTTTTTTAAACGCTGAGAGAAGGGTTGAACATTTTATTGCTCTTATGTTTAAGAACAAATTTATTAAGGTGAATGAGGAAAAAAGGAGGCCGGAATAACCCGGCCCCTTTAATATTTTATTTACCGCGTAATGCGCCCATTGAAAGTTTTGCCTCTTTCTTATAATCAGCTGGAATTTTATAAACACCGGCCGGAGCACTCTTCTTTGCAATCTCAATAACATCAGAAGTTATTTTTACACTCTGACCCATAATTGTCATTGTCATTTCAGTTTTAACTTGAAAACCCTTGATTTTTTTCATCTCTTCGATAACCTCATCGCCGATCTGCATAGATGCCATTGTTGCTTTAAATGTTTCAACGCCAAACATATCCTGGAATTTTTTCCAGTCAAACGGAACATCCTTAGTTACCCAGATCCTGCTTTTCATCGACATCATCATCATACTCATATCCATATCATACCCGACACATTTCCAGTTGTTTATAACTTTTGTTTCAGTTGTGGGTGTAATCTTCAGAGTAAGTTTCATCATTGACATCATCTGAACAGCCTGTGCAGGAAGAAGTTTTTTCATATCAAGAGGTAAAGGTGTTTCAACATATGATTTGTTTCCATGGATCAAAATATAGATCATCTTTTTGTTCATATCAATGATCATTGTCTGCTTGCCTGTGATATTTGTATAAATATTATCACCGATCCACTGCTCAACTATCTCATCTTTTGCGGCTTGCTTCTGTCCCATTATCTCCATAGCATCTGTGTGGGTTTTTGTTTTAACGTATATATCACCACTTACAACAGAGAATAAGAAAACAGAAATCACTAGAATTAAAATAATTTTTTTCATTAAAATCTCCTTTTATATCATTTACCCTGAATCAGTTTCAAGCAAAACACGCCCGGCAGGAATTGAACCTGCAACCTTCTGCTCCGGAGGCAGACGCTCTATCCTTTGAGCCACGGGCGCATATATTATGAACATTCCAGAGTAAAAAAATATTAACATATTTTCTAATGAAAAAAAAGTAAAAAATGTTTAAAAATAGTCCTGTCTATATTATTATAAAACCATGAAAACCAACCTGATCTCAAATCATTTTAGTTCATTCTATTCACTGATTATTCACATAATAGAAAACTCTCTCTTTCAAAAAAGATGTTTGATATGTTCCGATATACTTTCTTCATTCAAGGAAAAATTTATTTGTGAAAAATGTAAAGATGAGATAAGTAACAGAGAATCTTGTCAATGTGAGATCTGCAGTATACAGATAAGCAGTGGAAACTCTATTTGCGGACAATGTATTCTCCGCAAACCCGCATATAAAAAGCATTTATCATACAATATATATAGGGATAAAATGAGAAAATTGATCCTCCTCTATAAATTATCCGGGATCGAACCTTTAAAGTATTATATTTCCGGTTTGTTTCTTGAAATTATAAATAGTAGTATTGGAAAAGAATTTGATCTTATCATTCCGGTTCCACCTGATCCGGGAAGGAAGAAGGTCTTTGAACCTGTCACAGAAATTGCAGTTCTTATATCCAAAAGGAGCGGGGTCGATATATCTGTCGGGAATCTTATTAAAAGGAGAACGACCGGGAAACAATCATCCCTTAACTATAATCAAAGACTAAAAAACTTGAACAGAGCATTTATTGTTGTTGATCCGGAAAAACTCAAAGGGAAAAGAGTACTTTTGATAGATGATGTATATACAACCGGCACAACTATCAACAAATGTTCAATTTTGCTCAGGAAATATACATCGGCAATTTATGCAGTAACTCTTGCAAGATCTTCCAACATTAATCTTGAATAGTAAGCTAATTGTAAAAATAGATTTTTGCAATTGGCTTAATTGATTTTTAAAAATATTAATTATAAAATGTAATATGACCAAGGCAAATATAATAACTTTACTAAGGATCCTCCTTGTCCCTATATTTTTGGTTATCCTCCTCACTGAAATGGAAAATAAAGAGATTTTTGCATTTGTAGTATTCCTTATAGCTTCAATATCAGATGCTTTTGACGGATATGTTGCAAGAAAATTTGATCAGGTGACCGATCTGGGGAAATTTCTTGATCCTATAGCAGATAAACTACTTATTTCAGCTGCACTTATTGCGCTTGTTTCACTTAATGAAATCGAAACATGGGCTGCTGCAGTTATTATACTGAGAGAAATATTCATGACTGCATTCAGGTTCTATTTTTATATGAAAGAGGCATCGTTTTCAGCATCAAAAATTGCAAAAAACAAGACATTGTTTCAGATCATTTCTATATCAATATTCATTATTTACAAAAAACTTCCTTATCCGGAATACCTGCACAAAATAGGTACCCTTATCTTATACATTGCAGTATTCCTCACTATTTACAGTGCAATAGAATACATAATAAAATATTCCAGATCGCTTAAAAAGGAATAATGACATACTCAAAGTTCCCATTATTAAAGAAAAGGAAATCAAAAAGTGTAACTCTTGAGAACTTCAAATCAAAATTTGATCCTGAAGTTCTATTAAAGACTCATTTACCCGGTGTGGGATTGAAAGCTATTCTTAACTACAATAGCTCCATAAATGGGAAAAATGATCTCAATGAGTTGATCAGGAAGATCAAATTTGCACGTAATGGTGAATATCCGATCCTTTTATCTTTGAGCCCTGACATTATCTCAAACGGATTATCTCCTTTAATAATTGACCTGATGCATCGTGGTTGGATCTCTGCTATTTCAATTAATGAGGAATTTTTAATAAGAGATTTTGAGATCGCTTTATCCGGAAAGTTCATTGATTACAAAAATAGTTTTACAAATGATAATGAGGTCATCGGAATTGCGGAAGAGACAGGGCTTTTCATGAATATTGCTTTTAAGGAAGGTGATAAAAAAGAGAAAGGTGCCGGAGAGGCAGTAGGTGAGTATCTTTCAACCTCTAAATTCAGTTATAATAAATTCAGCATCCTTGCAAATGGATATAAACTCAATATTCCGATAGTGGTCCATTCACTGCCGGGTGCAAGCAAACTGCATTATCACTCAAATTTTGAAGGAAAAATATTCGGTAACATTCTCGACAGAGATTTTATTCTTTACTCTTCGATTATTTCAAATATTTGCAAAGATGGTGTTTATGTTGCCACGAACATAGACCGGAATGGACTTGATATTCTTATCAATGCTCTGGAATTCTGTTCTGAAAGCGGTTCCCTTTTAAAAAATATTTCCATTGGTATTACAGGCGATATTGAGGATAATTCCGTAAGATCAGATATAGAAAAGCTGGCTGATTCCGACAACATTTCAATATACCGTATTCAGGGAAATCCGAACCTGTTATTACCGATCATAACATCACTCCTATTGGAAGAAATTTAGCCCATACCCTGCCTGATCATGCATTTGGTTAATATGTAAAATACGTAAAATATTTAATTTTTTATATGAAATTTACATATATTTGATGTATATTTTAGTTGAAAGGAATAATCATGAACAATATAGAGAACCTTGATAAAATTGCTATAAGTGTAAGTTCGCATAAACTTTTAAATCAATTATTAAAAGAGAATAAGAAATTAAGCGAAATTATGAGAAGAGCCAGAAATGAAACAGAGGCTATGGTCGGGGTAAGAAATCTTGCTCTTGATGAATTAAAAAAGAATCAAAAATCTTTTGATTATTTTACAAAAAAAAAAAACATAGGAAAAATATTAAGCTCAATTGAAAGCAAAGATATTGCAGTGATACGAATTCTGGATTATATTGAGAATGCGGGCAGGGAATTCAATGATCTGAACCTGAGAGGGGAAAAAGCTGTCAGTAACCCGATCAAATTGATATGGCTTGGAGTAACTTACGGTACAGGTGGTGCCAAACCGGATTTTTATGAGGATATGGTGATGCTGTTCAGACAGTTCAGAGGTGAAATGAGTCCAAAAAAAACTCCTCCGAAAAAAGTTGTTGACTGGATGAACAGGTATGTTTCCGGACTTGATACCAGGATAGTAAGATTATGTGAAGAGAACAAAGAGAGGATCCTTAACAAGATAATCCAATGGATAGAAAGTGGCAAAGTGTCAAGTAAAAGGTTCAGGTTTGAAGAAAATTTGTCACATGAGCAAAAATATCTTAAGGCGATGGAATGGTGGAATAACTGGAAATTCCATTTAAGGTTTGCTGTCAGAAATCCAGAAGATCTTAACGAACTACTCGGAAATTCACTTGATCCTGATACAATTAATATTCTTAAAGATGCTGAAAATAAAGGAATTCCTTTTTTTGTAAATCCATATTATCTTTCTCTGATACATGTCAGAGCGCCATATTTTGCAATTGGGTCAGATCTTCCTATAAGAGATTACGTTTTTTATAGTAAACAATTGATTGAAGAGTTCGGACATATTGTTGCGTGGGAGAAAGAGGATATAGTAGAACCCGGGAAGCCGAATGCAGCCGGATGGATCCTGCCGGGGGACAGGAATGTTCACAGGAGGTATCCTGAAGTTGCGATCCTTATTCCTGATTCGACGGGAAGAGCTTGCGGAGGACTCTGCACAAGTTGTCAGAGAATGTATGATTTTCAGAGAGGACACCTGAATTTTGATCTTGAAAAATTGAAACCTGGAGTGAAATGGAAGGAAAAGCAGAAAATATTAATGGATTATTTCAGGTATGATTCCCAGTTGAGGGATATTTTGATCACAGGCGGAGATGCCTTGATGAGTTCCGATAAATTTCTAAAGGAACTTTTAGATGAAATTTATAAAATGGCAATATCTAAAAGATCGGACAATAAAGAGAGAAAAAACGGTTTCAAGTATGCTGAAATTGTCAGAGTAAGATTAGGTACAAGGCTGCTTGCATATATTCCCCAGCGTGTCACACCTGAATTGTGTAACGTGCTTGCCTGGTTCAGGGAAAAAGCACTTAAGTTAGGCATTAAACAATTTATAATACAAACTCATTTCCAATCCCCTCTTGAAATTACAAAAGAGACCGAAACAGCTGTGAAAATGATCCTTGATTCCGGATGGATAGTTACAAATCAGCATGTATATACTGCTTCTGCGTCAAGGAGGGGACACAATGCGAAACTTAGAAAAACATTGAATGACATCGGAATCCTTTGCTATTATACATTCAGTGTAAAAGGATATATGGAGAATTTTCATAGTTTCACTCCTATTGCAAGGTTTGTACAGGAACAAAGGGAAGAAAAATATCTGGGAAAAGTTGACAGGGTCAGCCAGAACAAAGTAATGAGTTTTCCCCATAAGAGCAGAAAGGTAAGGGCTTATATCAATGATATAAGGAAACAGAAGAATATTCCATTTCTTGCTTCAGACCGAAGTGTTATTAACCTCCCGGGGGTTGGGAAAAGTCTGACTTTTCGTGTTATTGGAATAACAAGGTATGGCAGGAGAATCCTTGAGTTTGATTATGACAAAACCCGAAAACATAGTCCTGTAATTAATAAAATGGGGAAAGTTGTGATCATAGAGTCAAAAACTATTAGTGAATATCTGAGGCAGATAAGCGAAATGGGAGAAGATATGGCCGATTATGAGGGTCTGTATTGCTATTCAATAGGTAATACAGAATCGAGGATGGCCGTTTTCGAATATCCTGAATATGAATTTGAAACTTCAAATGAATTTACCAACCTGGAAATCTGATCAGTCGAATACTATATAATTCCCGTTCTCAAAAATCAGTTCAGGGTCTCTGTCAGGAAAATGGAGAATGATAGATTTCACTGATACTCTCGGTTGCATTTTGGGAATATAGACCCGATCCAGATGGATAACTTTATCAGGTGCTGAAAATTTATCCGGACTGATTATCCCGCCGAAATGGTCACTTCTTCCGAATGCTACATGAAACCCGAGTTTTTCATCGAGAAGGATCTCATTTATAGGCTCAAGTCCGAAATCTCCCAATACTCCAAATCCAAGTTCAGCCATATTCCCGTAAGCCGGTTCATTTTGGAGAAAATCCGCTTCATATTTAAGGGAATCACCACTTCCGAGAACTTCAACTGCATTGTTTTCAATTATGGAATAGAATAGGACATCGCCTCCTATCTGAACAGGAAGAGTCCCCTTTGTTTCACTTTTCTCCTCAAGCTCACCTTCATAAGGGACTATATAAGTTTCGCCACTGGGTAAATTTCCGGCAGTTGCCGGATCAGTGAACCGGCCGGAACTCATTTGGCTTTTCCTGAAACGGAGATCAAAATCCATTCGATATTCACTTATATCATCAACTTCAAATATTACTTCTGCTTTTACAGCAGGATCAAGAAGGTTCTTTATAAGTTTAACCCTTCTGAATACCTCATTATAATCTATTCTTAATGCAGGGATCATTTTATCTGAGAATCCCGGCATCGTTGCGGCTCTGAATCCATATTTTTTGGCACTATTTTTTAAAGGTGCGGTCGTTGAGTATTCGGTAGGAGCAAGAAATATCTGGTAATCCCTGAATATTTCAGAGAACCCGGTTAAAACTCCGTTCTCCTGGAGGCCGTTTTCTATTTCCGGTAAGCTATCCTTAATAATATATCCTGAATCAGGGAGGTCTGCATTGTTGGATTTCACATCAGGGTAGGCGATAAGATCGATCTTTTCCAATCCTATAGAACCAATGCTTTTTCTTAATTCTGCATACCAATTCCGGCATATCTCACGTCTTTTCTTCCAGTCATCATTGTCCTGACTATCACTCCGTGGGATGTCAACAAGAATTCCCATCTTCCTGTCATTGTCTAATCTTGGAAATACAGAACTGATAAGTGCGATCAATTCATCGCCGGATAATTTCTCCATAAGTTCTCCTAAAATGATTTATAGTTTAATTGTTTTGGAAAGTCAATCCATACATCTGGGAAACTTACTTATAGCGGTCTTGACAGCGGATATGAATTTGATAGAATTAGAAAATGTCGTAATCAAACAGGAGAGTTTAATGATCCAGGTTATTGAGTTGTCAAAAAATTATGGGGATGTAAAAGCACTTAAGAGTGTTTCATTTGAGGTTAAAAAAGGGGAAATATTAGGTTTGTTAGGCCCTAATGGTGCCGGAAAAACAACTACATACAGAATATTAACCGGTTATCTTAAGCCAACATCTGGAACGATAAAAGTGAAAGATTTTGATATAAATGAAGATATGGTTGAAATAAAGAAGATGATCGGTTATCTTCCTGAATCAGCTCCGATCTATAAGGATATGCTGGTTTATGACTATCTCAACTATATTGCAGATATCAGGAATGTAAGTCAAAGTAATAAATTTTCTCATTTAAAAGAGCTTTCAGATATATGCAGGTTGAAAAATGTAATGCATAAAACGATCGATGAGCTTTCAAAAGGATACAGGCAGAGGGTTGGGATAGCTCATGCTTTGATGGGGGATCCGGATATTCTTGTACTTGATGAACCGACCTCAGGACTTGACCCGAATCAGATAGTCGAGACAAGAGATATAATCAGAAGGATAGGTAAGGAAAAAACTATAATTTTTTCAACTCACATACTTAGTGAGGCCGAAGCAACTTGTGACAGAGTTGTGATAATGGATGAAGGGGAAATTAAAGCGAACGACACTATCGGAAATTTGAAAAAGTCGACCAATGAAGATAATTTTGAAACTATTTTCAGAATGATCACAAAAGGGAGCTAATAATGAAAAATATAAAACACATTTTCAAGAAAGAATTCAACAGTTATTTTGTCACTCCCATTGCATATATTGTGATCTCATTATTTTTGCTTGTTATAGGATGGCTATTCTTTTCAACGTTCTTTTTGAACAGGCAGGCGAGCATGATGAGGTTTTTTTCACTCCTTCCAATAACTTTCTCATTTATCGTTCCGGCTATAACCATGAAGCTTTTTTCAGAGGAATTGAATTTGGGAACATACGAAATTCTCCTTACTCTTCCTGTAAAATTCAGTGATATAATACTAGGGAAATTTCTTGCGGCAATCTCATTTATAGTGATCATGCTGCTTCCTACACTTATCTATGCAATATCTATATCATTCGTTGGTGAATTGGACTGGGGTCCGGTAATAGGAGGCTATATCGGGGCTATCCTTCTCGGCGCTGCTTTCAGTGCTATTGGTATATTTGCTTCTTCACTTACCCGTAATCAGGTTATTGCATTTATAACCGGGATGACCATATGTTTCGCTTTGACTTTACTGACAGATTTCCTGCTCTATTTTATCCCTAATACTTTTATTGGATTTTTCCAGTATTTCAGTGCAAATTTCCATTTTCAAAATATATCCAGGGGCTTAATAGACAGCAGGGATATTTTGTATTTCATAACAATTTCCTTCATTGCTCTGTATGGGGCAAACCTGGTTATGAAAGAGAAGAAATAGGAGAAAGAAAATGAATGAAAATAAAAATAAATATTACAAATTCGGATTATATCTGATAATGCTTTTATTAATAAACGTTGCAGCAGGAAGTATCTACTTCAGGGCAGATCTTACATCGAGCGGACTTTATTCACTTTCCGATGCTTCAGAAGAGGCAGTTAATTCTTTAACTGAACCTTTAACTATCAATGTTTTTTTCTCTAAGAATCTCCCTTCTCCATATAATAATGTTGAGAGATATCTTCATGACATACTGGAGGAATATGAGATCAACTCGAATAAGAATCTTAGTTTCAGGTTTTATGATGTAAATGCTAAAGAGGGTGATTTGAGCGAAAAAGCTGAAGAAAACAGAAAAATTGCAAAAAGTTACGGAATCTATCCGGTAAATGTTCAAAAAATTGAACAGGATGAAGCAAAGATACAGAAAGCTTACATGGGGATGGTATTTATACACGGAGATCTTGTCGAGAAGATCCCCGCTATAATTTCTACTGAAGATCTTGAATATAAGATAACAACGACGATACAGAAATTGAGCAATAAAATATCAGCTCTACTTAAACTTAAAGAGAATATCAAGATCAACATCCTCAACTCATCCTCTCTGTCATTAATAGCCCCGCTTATCAAGTTGGAGGATCTTGACAAGATCGAATCAAGGATAGGAAAAATAATTGAGAAAGTGAATCATAAGGTTTATGGAAAACTGGAAATCAGGTCATATGATCCTTCTTCAGGATCCGTTCCTGAGAATATTATATCCGGATTCAAACATATGGGTATAGAGTGGCCGGAGTTAAAATCTCCCGAAGGAAAAACAGTTGATCCTGGAAGAGGAGTGATCGCAATCGGCCTTGAATACGACGGGATCTCTGTCCAGAAAAATCTGATGTCAAAAAAACTGAACCTTACGAACAAAGGTATTCAGGAAGAATATTTTATAATAGGTGATGAAGAAATTGAAACTTTCATTAATGACAATATAGATAAAGTAATAAACATTAATGAAGATATCGGTTACCTTATTTCAAATGGAACATTGTCAATATCTGCCCAGACCTCACCTCAGATGCAGATGTTTCAGCAGCAGCCTCAATCTGAGATCTCAAACTTTAAATCACTGGTTAATAAAGAGTACACCCTGAAAGAAGTAAGTCTTAAAGATGGAGGGGAAATTCCGGATAATATTGATACTCTTATAGTTGCCGGGCCGACTCAAAATTTTACTGATTGGGAACTATTCATGATAGATCAGTTTTTAATGAAAGGTGGCTCCCTGGCAATAATGATTGACTCATTCAGAGAGATAAAACAGCAGCAAAGTCAGCAAATGTATGGTTACAGGCAGCCTGTTTATATGCCTTTAAATACTGGAATAGATAAACTCATCTCTCATTACGGGATAACTTCGAAAAAATCTTATCTTCTGGATGAGAGTTGTTATGTTAACAGGGATCAGAATAACAATGAGATGCCCATATATTTTGCTCCGGTTATCAAAAATGAAAATATTAATCATAAATTCGGGTTTTTGAAAAATATTAAACATCTGGTTGCTATAAAAGTATCACCTTTGGAGATCGAGAAAAGAGAGGGAGTGAAATATTCAAAAGTATTTTCGTCTTCCTCCAGATCCTGGGAGATGAAGGGTAAGATCAACCTCATGCCTATGATGATAAAGCCTCCGCAATCAGATGAAGAAAAATCACAAATGGATCTCGCATATATTGCCGAGGGGAAGTTCTCGAGTTATTTTGCAGATAAGACCATTCCTGAAAAACCTGTGAAAAAAGAGAAAGAAGATGATAAGGGAGATGACAAAAAAGTTGAAAAGCTGATAAAAAATGAATTTGTAAGTACAAGTGAGATCTTGAAAACAGGAAAAGCAGCAAGGATATTTGTGATCGGATCTTCAGAATTAATTAAAAATAATCTGGTCGATGAGAATGGATTATCACCAAACTCAACGTTCATCCTTAATATTCTGGATTATCTTAACGGGAAAGAGAAAATAGCAGAGATGAGAGGGAAAAAGCAGAAGTTCAATCCTGTATCAGATACTAAATCATTTACCAGAACTTTTATTAAAGTTCTGAATATTGCTGGTCTTCCTCTGGGGTTTGTTATTTTCGGTATTGTAGTCTGGATCAGAAGGAACAACAGAAGAAGGAAAATATTTGCTATATTTAATTCAGAGGATAAGTAAGGAGATAAAAATGGGTAAAAAAAAAATTAACTTTGAGATCATTATAATTAGTATTGTAATTGTTTTGTCTTTTGCTTATATCCTTTTCAAGAAAACTGACAGAGTTCATTACAAAGTACCTGAATTGGTAAATATAAAAACAAACACAATAACAAAAATTTCAATTTCAAAAGGTGAAAGGGTAGTTGATCTGGAGAATAGGAAAGGCGGATGGGTAGTAGGGGAGGAAGGTTTTAAAACAGATGATTTTAAGATAGATAAAATAAAAAATATTGTTTGTAATCTTAAATTAACGACCCTTGTTTCTAAATCAGGCAATTATTATAAATATGAACTTGATGATCCCAGAAAAATAAACGTAAAGGTGTTCACCGGAAAAGAAATGGTTAGAGAATTTGATGCCGGCAAAGTAGCTTCTACGTATGATCATACCAATGTTAAGATCAAAGGCGATGAGAGGATTTATCATGCAACAGGATCGATTAATAAAGAACTTGATAAATCAATTGATGATCTGAGATACAAGAAAGTATTCCTGATTGAAAAAGATAAAATAAAACAGATAATATTAAATATAGATGGAAAAGAATATGTGTTGAATAAATCCATTACCCCGGTTAAAAAAAGAGTTGAAGGTGGCGCAGGAAATAGTAATGGAATGGAATCTGAAACAGAGTGGGTATTCAATAAAACACCAATAGAGAACTCCAAAGTAAACTCTATACTTAATACCATTTCGAACTTATCATGTGACGAGTATGTTTATGATAGAAATGAACTGAAAGCATCAGAGCAGCTTTTCTCTATTAAACTTACGGGAAGCAGCGAAAACTTAATAACTATCTATAAACTTCAGAATAAAGAAGATGAGATGTATAGGGGTGAAACATCGCAAACCGCATTTGAATTTCTTATAAAAAAATTCAGAATAGACAATTTCTTAAATCCATTAAAGGAAATATTTGGAATTAAATAGACAAAGAAATAATTAAAGGTGTGCAAACAATTCTCTTGCAGTATTGTTGTATAAATATATTCTGCTGACATGCTTCCCATGAATGTTCACAAATCTGACTTGAAAAAGTAATTTCAATTAATTAAAATTAGAAAAGGAGTGTTTTTGACGCTTACGAAAGACAATAAAAACCATCTTTATCCGGGTCTGGCTGCTGATGCAACGGGAAACAATAATTGATATTTTTCATCAATTGCTTAATTCCCGGTATTAAAACTTCTCATATTTGCATCAATCCTATGTTTGAAATTTATCTTACTAAAAGTGGGTTTTAATGTTGGTTTTTACTCTATTACTTTTCCTTTTATCGGGTGTACTTTATGCATATTTAGATCCGGGAACCGGAACTGCTCTAATAAATATTGTTATATCAGGATTTGTTGCCATAGGTTATGGAATGAAGGAATTGATTATAAGATTGATCCGAAAAAACAAAAAAGAGTTGAAAGAAAAAAAGAAAAGAAAGAATCAGATAAGTATTTCTATTTTTAGTGAAGGCAAACAATATTGGAATTCCTATAGAGCGATAATAGATGAATTGATAAAATCAAAGATTGTTTTTTATTACTATTCGATAGATATTGAAGATCCGGCATTGCTCATAGAAAATGAATTTATTAACTCAAAATTTCTCAGGTATGGCATATCCTCAAGAGCAAAATTTATGGCAATAAAAGGAGATATACTTTTAACAACCACACCAAATATTGGAGCAGAAGGTTATCTCCCCAGACCAAAAAATATAAAAAGAATGATCCATTTTTTTCACTCGGTAAGCGATATTTCAATATATAAAAAACATTCCCTGGATTTTTACGATGAAGTTTATATGGCAGGGGATTTTCAGAAAAAAGCAATTAGAGAAATTGAGGAAAAGCGGGGTATTAAAACTAAAAAATTGACTCCATTAGGATTACCTTATCTAGATGAACTTTTGAAAGGGAAGGTAAGCTCAAGAAATGAAAATCCAAATAAAACAATTTTAATTGGTTCATCTTGGGGAAAGAAAGGATTATTGAATTATTATGGTACAGGCTTTATAAAAAAGCTTGCTAAAGGAGATGTAAATATAATCTTCAGGCCTCATCCTCAATCACTAAAATCAGAAAAATCACTGATTGAAAAGTATAAAAGAGAGTTAAAGAACATTCCGAATATTTGCTGGGATGAAGCCATTGACCCGAATCCATCAATGAGTATTGCTGATTTGTTGATTTCTGATACTTCTTCACTTAGATATGACTATGCCTTTATTTATTGTAAACCAGTAATTACTTTAAAAATACCTCTAAGTGCAATGCCAGGTTACGAGAGAGATGATATATCTTCAATTTTGATAGATGAAGCCGGAAGGGAAATTGGATATGTTTTAAATTCAGAAGAATTAATAGATATTGAAAAGTATATTTTGAAGATAAATAATGAATTTGATGTAGTACGCATGAAAAACCTTAGAGATTCAATTGTTTCAAACTACGGGTGTTCTGCCGCAGCCATAGTACAGCAACTTAAATTCAAAGAGAATTATGAATAAAATTTTATATCCATTTATTTTAATAATTGAGAATCTTTACAATTTTCTCTACACATCAACAAATAATTTTGGCACTTCTTTAATTCTCTTATCAATCATTACAAGTATTTTAATGTTTTCTTTAAAAAGTTTTTTTAAAAAATTCCCTGAAAGAGAAATACAAATACAAGCTGTTTTGCAACCTCAAATTGATAAGATAAATAAAGAAACAACCGGAGTTGAAAAACACCAAAGAATTAGTAATTTGTATAAAAGATATAGCTACCATCCGATTTTGGCTTTACGGGCAGCAATTCCTATATTTATTCAGCTCCCATTTCTTTTTGCAGCCTATTACATTTTAAACAATTATGAAGCATTCAAAGGGATTAGTTTCCTTGGAATTAAAGATCTGTCCCGTCCGGACCTGTTACTATCACACTCAGGGATAATCAGTTTTTCAATATCATTATTACCTGTATTAATGACTACTATTAATATTTGCTCTGCATTCTTAATTCCGAAAATTAATAAAAAATCCAGGAATCAATCAATTGTTATAGCATTATTTTTATTCGTATTACTTTACAAATCTTCTTCAGCATTGTTAATTTACTGGACTGTCAATAACATTATTTTTGCTTTAGGCGCAATTTATCTGAGGTTAAATTATAATAAATCAATTAACTATAACTACCAGAATACTCTTTCAATAAAGTACAACTACAATAAAGTTATAAATTTTATCAGCAAGAAAAAAGTCCGGGGATTATTAAGAATCTATTTTGCACTATTGGTACTATATGTTATTTTTTCAATAGAATTAACTGGGATGTCTTTAATTCTTATGCCGAGTAACTTGTACTTTTTTTTGTTTATTACTATCTCGTTTTTAATTTTAAGTGCTATTACCGTTATTGAAAATCATACCAGTAAGCAAACCATTACCACTTTAATCTATTTGTTGGTTCTAATACTACCCTTAATCATTATGTTTTGCCTGAAAAATTATTACTATGACAGGACCATATATCTAAAATATTATTTATATGTAACAGCATGGGTATATTTCTTCACTGGACTTATTTCTTCAAAGCATAAATCAATTAACTCAGTAAAAAATATAAATTATAAATCCGCAATTTCTGTAGTTTTTATGTTTTCCTTAAGTCCTGCAATTTATTTGGCACGGATGAATCCTGATTATTTATCCGGAGTATTTTATTTGATATTTTTTGCAATTTTTGCCATATTTGCATTAATTGTATATTCTTTTGTTCGATACATCGCGAATGGACAATTCCTAAATATAAGAGTTGCAATGATTGCATCATTGTTCGCTTTTCTGTTAACTTCATTGCCAATTATTCGTGCTTATTACGCTGGGAATAACACAAATTTCATTGATTTTTCGTTAATCTTACTGGCAACTTTTTTTCTCACGATAAAAATTAAAACCAAAAAGCAATTTAATGTAGTAAGGATTTTCGGGCTTTCTTTAATCATTGTTCTTTCAATAAGTTTGATTTTTATTCCATCAGAAACTTTAAATAAAAGCATTGAAGTATCATCAAACAATAAACTTGAAATATCTTTTTCTGGTAGTAATAGCATTTATTTGCTTGTTTATGATGGGAGCATGAATGAAAGAACCTATGATATTTTAAATATCGAAACTAATACAATAAAATCTCTTTTTACTAAGTTTGGTTTTAAATGGTATAAGGATACATATTCATTAGGGAGCACTAGTCTGGAAAGTATGGGAGGGGTTTTAAGCATATCAAATGCAAATTTATTTTCATCTTCACATCTTAGAGATATATATGCTGGAAATTCAAAAGTTAATAGAGTATTTAACAGTAATGGTTATAAAACATATAAAATATTGAATAATTATTTGACGGGGAGTATAAATGACAATACAAGAAAACTCGTTGAAGAGTATTATCCATCTAAGGAGAAAAAAATAATTTCTGAGTTAGATTTTTTCATTGTTTTATTGAGAGGAATTTTCCAGGGTGAGTTGAAATTTGACACCGAAGGTATTGTTGGTGATCATACAATTGAGAGAATTCAGGCTAAGAAAAGAGAATTGACTCTAAAGGATGGTGAAAAAAAGTTTGTTGTAAATCATATAAATTTTCCCGGACATACGGGAAATTCAGGTAGTATTAATGAAAGAGAAAAAAGAAGGTGGATGGAAAGATTAAAAATGAGTTACAAACTTATGCAAGAGGATTTTGAGAATATCACTAAAAATGATCCACAAGCGATAATTATTGCGATAGGAGATCACGGTCCGCAACTAACCGGTGATGGTACCGGGCTTAAGAACTGGAATAGAGAAGATATTACAACTGATCTTATATGGGATAGAATTGGTACGATGATCGCAATAAGATGGCCGGACAAAGAAAAAGCGTCCAAATTTGACCAAAATTTAGTTTTAAATCAAGATATCTTCCCGGTTTTATTCTCATATTTATCTGATGATGATCAATATCTTTCCCTGAAACCAGATCGGACTTTTAAAGGATTTAAAATTATTTTTAAGGAAGGTCACTTAATAAACAATATTTTATAATCTGGTAATAGTTATATATAATATTTTATATTCGATAGGGGACAATAGAAAAATAATCATATAAGAACTAATATGTTCGAATATGAGTATAAATATTAAAGGAGAAAAAATGAAAGGATTTTTACTGTGGATGATATTGTTCTATTTCAGTTGGCCGTTAGCTCTACTTGCATTGATATTGTATCCGATCATATGGATATTGTTGTTACCGCTCAGAATTTTCGGATTTGCGGTAGGAGCGGTATTTGACCTTCTTAAATCCATAATAACTCTTCCCAACAGGTTACTTAAAAGATCCAAAAATGCCAGGTAAGGATTTTACAATTGAGCTGTTAAGTAACATGTTTTGGTTCGGATAAGATATATTATGTAAACTTGCGTTAGTTTTTTATCACAAATCCTTAATATTGCCTTTTTGTATTTCCTTTATAAGATTATTCAGCACTGAGATCAGTACCTCTTTTTTGTTCCCTTCATTTTCTTCAGACCTGATATTGAAATTAAGTTTAACTTTTTTGTCCGGTGATGTGAACTTGAACTTGAATTCATTGTGTTTTGTTTTTTGCGTAGGTAATTTGGCCATCTTTCTTCTTTCTTTTATTTCATCTCTGGAGAATGGCTTTTCTTTGTATTTTTCAAGTATTTCAAACATTTCACTTTTATCTTCTACTTTTGCCAACTCTATAAGGAATGTTTTAGATTCAATTTTTAATTGCTGACATTTCTGAATTATATCCGGTGGAAGATCGGTTATCCGAAGAAGCTCTGAAATTGTAACCCTTGATTTCCCCAACTTTTTCGCTATCTCCTCATGAGTATAGCCGTATATATCTGATAGTGATTTCAGTGAATAAGCCTGTTCATAAACATTAAGGTCCTTCCTTTGAATATTCTCTATTATAGATAACTCGAGAGCTTCATTATCAGGAATTTCAAATTCTATGGATGGAATTTCTCTTAGACCGGCTAGTTTAGCAGCTCTGAAACGCCTCTCTCCTGCAATGATCTCAAATTTGCCATCTTTTGCTCTTACCAGTATCGGTTCCAGAATGCCCTTCTCCCCTATTGATCTTGCAAGTTCGTCAATGTTGCCAAAATCCTTCCTGGGCTGCATAAGGTTTGGAACAATTCTCTCTACGGGAATCTTTCTAATGATAGACGTTCTTGTCCTGGAAGATATTTCTTCGACGAAATGATTATCGTGCCTTGACTTAACAAAGTCCGGTAAACCTACTTTTTTAGTCATTTTTAACTATCTCCTCGGCGAGTTTTTTGTATTGAGATGCACCTTTGGAATTGGGAGCAAAAGTAAAGATCGATTCTTTATAGGCAGGACTCTCTTCCAGCCTTACGCTCCTTGATATTTTGGTTTTAAATACTTTGTCTCCGAATAATTTTTTGATATGCTTTTCGCTGTCCTGTGCTATTACAACCCTCTTGTCATGCATGGTTATCAGAACTCCAAGTAATGAAAGATTCGGGTTGCTCCTTATTCTTACTTTTTCAAAGGTTTCAAGAAGGTCGTCAGTCCCTTCAAGTGCAAAATAGGAACTTTGAATTGGTATCAGCAGATGTGTAGCGGCAACAAAAGAGTTGATTGTTATCAATCCCAGTGTGGGAGGCGTGTCTATTACGATGAAATCGTATTTGAATTTGAAAGTATCCAGTCTGTCTTTCAGTCTGAAATGGCTGTCTATTTCACCGATCAGCTTTGATTCTAGTTTTGCCATTGAGATATCTGCAGGAATTATTGACAGGTTTATTACCGAGGTTGGTTTAACAACCTCCTCAAATCCCAACTCACTGTTCTCAAGCAGATCATATGCGGAATTTTCAATACTTCCATGATCTATAAAAGTAACTGTTGAGTTAGCTTGAGGGTCAAGATCTATAAGTAATGTTTTATATCCCAGGAAAGCCAATGCTGCTGACAAATTGATGGAAGTAGTGGTTTTGCCCACACCCCCTTTCTGATTTGCGATTGTTATTATCACTTTATACTCCTTTAAGAATATGATACTAAATAATATATTTTGGTTTGTCAAGAACTATGTCGACATGTCGACATAGTTTTTGTTTAAGCTCCAAATATCATTAGGGAAAGTTCGTGGAAGTCCTTGAAATATTTGATTTTTTCAGTATAAACTCCCTTGATGTTAGAGTCCTTAAT
Organism: Candidatus Aminicenantes bacterium UBA647; assembly: GCA_002299555.1. GTDB lineage: Bacteria > Acidobacteriota > Aminicenantia > UBA2199 > UBA2199 > UBA647. Next base: position 17,698 of record DBOL01000055.1, on the reverse strand, counting down.
TATGAAAATGTCATATATATCAGACTTTACAGAAGCTGCAATGTCAAGATCACTATCACCTATTGAAATTGTATTTTCAGGCTCAGCTTTAAATTTTTTCATTGAGAACCGAAATGCTGTTGGAGCCGGTTTCCACATTTTTTCATCTCTTGTGATGATCAGATCAAAGGATAAATTGAACTTATTTAAAAGGTAATCGGTATTTTTCCTTGAATTATTAGTTACAAGGGATATCTTTATACCTCTTTTCCTGATCTTTTCAATGAACTCCGTTGAACCCGCGATCCTTTTTGCCTCTGAAGTACTCTTTTCTTCTATCGCTTCCAGGTACTTAAGCCCCTCTTTATCAAACGGCGTCTCGTTATAAATTTTCTCAAGTATGCTGGAGTTATGAACATTCAGTTTTTTCTTAACAGAGCTCCAATCAACATTACTTGTAAAAAGGGTTCCATCCATATCCAGGATGACCAGATCAATTGTTTTGTCAGGATCCATTAATTTTTTGAAATGATTTTGAAGAAAAGCGGTATTCCGGGATTTTCTATTTTAAGACTGAGTTTCTTCTTTAAAAACGTCTCATCTGCAGCTTTCAGCCTTCCTGAGTTAGATCGTATCTTCAGGAAGAAAGGCTTGTAGGATTCAATTGAGACAAACTTGGGGTTGAATCCCTTCCCACTCTCTGTGTAGAATTTTTTTTCAGTCAAAGTTGATTGAAATATTTCATTGATTTTCTTAGTAGACATCCTGTTGCTTGTAAATTTATTTATTTCAGAAGAAATATCAACAATATCAAAAATGCTCTTTCCTGTTTTTGCTGAAACAATAATAAATTTAGAAAAATAAAAAGAATTAAGAGTTCTTTTCAGTTGACCCAAAAGTTTATCAAGCTTGCTTTTTTCTTCAACAAGATCCCACTTATTGCAGGCTATTATTACAGGTTTGGCAGATTTGATTATCTTTTTTGCTATCAGCAGATCATTATGATCAATCTTTTTGGAAATATCAACTACAAATATGACAATATCAGCATTGGTAAGGTCACGTTCTGCTCTTATAACTGCTGCACTTTCAGTACTTTCTTTGACTTTTTGCAGCTTTCTTATTCCTGCATTATCAACAATAATAAATTTTTCACCTTTGCGCTTTATCTCAAAATTTACCGAATCACGGGTTGTACCGGGGATTGGGGATACAATTGCCATTTCATCATTAAGTATATAATTGATTATTGAAGATTTCCCTACATTCGGTTTTCCCATTATGCTTATTCGCATTATCGGAAGTGTGTTTTTCTTTGTTGAAACAGGATGGTCCTTGAAAAAAGTTCCCACGGTTTCCAACAGATCACCAACTCCTAAATTATGCTCTGCTGATATGTAGGTGAAATCTGTTTTCAGGCTGTAATATGATGAAGGAAGAAAAAATTTATTTTGATTATCAACTTTGTTAATAACAGGAATTATATTCTTATTGATCTTCCTTATTTCCAGAAAAAGATCTTTTTCATATCCAAGCATTTCTCTTCTTCCATCAAATATGTATATGATTAGATTAGATTTCTCTGCTGCTTTAAAAATACGTTTGTTTATTTCGGTCGATATTATATCATTTACAGGAAAAAATCCCCCTGAATCCTGAAGTATAAATGTCCTTTCATCAATATTAAATTTTTCACTGAATATATCTCTCGTCATTCCGGGGTCAGAATGTATCAGGGCTCGCCTTTTACCTATTATCCTGTTGAAAAGTGTAGATTTCCCTGTATTTGGCACACCAGCGATCATTATTATAGGAAATTCACTCATCTTATTTTACCTTAAGTTCAGGAGATCCTTATCATTGAGACACAATAACATTCGATCGCTTCTCCGTTACCGACAGCATCATCCACCCTCTCTTTGGTCTTTGATTTCATATTAAATCTGTCTGTTTCAATACCGAGAATAGATGAAATTTTCTTCCTTATCTCTGATTTAAATGGAGAAAGCTTAGGCAGTTCAGCAATAATTACAGAATCAATATTAATGATCTCAATGTCTCTTTTTCTGTAAATATCCATGACAGCTTCAAGAAAATATTTACTTTCTTTTCCCTTGAATTCCGGATCTGAATCGGGGAATAATTCACCAATATCTGCCTCCCCTATTGCTCCGAGCAGTGAATCAGAAAGTGCATGGATGAGAACGTCTCCATCTGAATGGGAAATGAATTCCATATCATTTGAAACTTTGATACCACCTATATATAGGCCGTTTCCACTTTTTATACGATGTATGTCGTATCCTATTCCGGATCTGATCTTTAACATTTATTTTAGTAAACAGGAAATTTAATTGATCTTTTTTCCAAAGATCATTTTTCCCGATGTTGTCTGAAGAACAGATGTAACTTCTATTGTTTTCTCAAGTCCGATATCTGATTTCGCATCGTCAACAACTATCATTGTGCCATCTTCAAGATATCCGATCCCCTGTCTCTTTTCCTTACCATCTTTTGCAATATTGACTTTCAGATGTTCACCCGGGAATACAATTGGCTTCAAAGCAAAAGCCAATTCATTGATATTGAGAATAGTCACATCCTGCAACTTTGCAATTTTACTCAGATTTATATCATTTGTTATAAGCTTAAAATTCTGATCCTTTGCAAGAAGGATGAGTTTTTGATCAACTTCTTTTGCGCGGGATACAATTTTATTTAGGATCGTTACACTTATTTGAGTGTTATTTCTTAATTTTTCAATTACGTCAACACCCCTTTTTCCTCTTACTCTTTTATTCGGGTCGTTTGAATCAGCAATTGCCTGAAGCTCAGCAAGAACGAAATGAGTTATGATGATCTCACCCTGAATAAAACCGGATTCAATAATCTGTATTATCCTGCCATCAATGATAGCACTGGTATCAAGAAGGAATGAATCTGTAAATGCACTACCTCCCCTGAAGAATTCCTTTATGTTCAAGGGGGAAAACAGATTTGGTTTATGTACACCAATAAAAAAACCGGTTATAGGGAATCCGATCAAAAACAGGGATTTAAAAAATATAAATGCTGAAAAAGAAAGAGTGATCAATTTGAAAACTTCAAGTAATACCAATCCAACAACTGCACCCCCGAGTACTCCCATTGTTACTCCCCAGAGATACTTCAATTCTGTATTCTTCACCCTGATAGCGATAAGCATTAACGCCAATGCAAAAGCGGCACCGATAGCTGCTCCAACCAATGCTGTTGTTCCCAAAAACGGTGGATATGAATAACCTATATAAGTGAATAATGCAATAAAAAATAATTTGTATATATATAATACCATCTTACTCTCCTTAATAATGTTTTTTAATTATAGCAGAATAACAGATAAATTACTAATTGATGAATATATTGTTAAAAACAAACGTAACGATCACTCTACAGATATAACGATCCTCTCATTTTTCAATTTTTCAGAATTCAAAATTGTTAATTTTGCATATTTTTTATTCTTCTCAAAGCTGATCTTATAATCAATATTTTTCTTATAGAATTTTGGAAATACAGTTATCCTTCTAAGTTTGTTCACTTTCAGATCTTTTGATTCAAGAATAATTGTGGAAACTGATCTTAAATCTACAGACTTTGAAAATAGTCTGGGGGAAATTGCCTGTAGTTTAAGAGATCTGAGAAACCCACCTTTGAGAACACCTCCCTTGATCAGATTGGACCTGGTATCAATTATATAGTGGAGGGAATTGACTGTTTTTACTATAGACTCATTCTCCATATTGAGTTCTTCGATTTTTTTGAGAAGGTGAGTTTTTTCACTATTAAGGGCGTTTATCTGCCTTAGAATATTATCTCTTTTATTGCGTAGCAGTTGAACATCATTGGCCATGATATCTCTTTCTTCAATGGCTATGTCTCTTGCATCTGTTATTTTTCGCTTTTCCATTCTGCTAACTTCATTTGGAGATACAGAAGCTGTCCCCTGTGATATGAATGATCCAAATTCGCCCCCTGAAAAAAAATTCCATATCTTAAACCCGGGTACTATCGGTTCAAACAGGAAAGTTTTTTCAACAAGTGCAAGTGCTTCTTTATTTTCAACCCCTTTCACATTAAGAAGGTAATCCATTGCAATCTGATAATGGTTCTCACCTTCAAAAACTATATGTGGTTTCGGAAGAAATTTTTCAATGCTCCGTACGTGCATATTGAGTTCAAGTATCTCACTTTTTTTTGAAAGAATTTCTGCTAACAGGTTTTTTATGGAAATATTTGATTCAGAGTTGATCTTTTCTTCGAGAAGCAGTCTCTCTTCCTCAGAAAGATTAATAATATCCAGAGCTGGGAGGTTCTTCCCTGTTTTCTCTTTGTATTCCTTCACCAGCATTAATATATCATTCTGATTTGTCTGGATATTATCTTCAAGATTTCGGACCTTTTTAACAAGTGAAGACATTTGGTTGATCTTTGAACTACTGAAACCCGGATTCTTCTCAAATAGAAAAATGAGTCCTGTAAATATTAGAATAAACAATAGACCTATAGTAGTAAAGAAGAGAATTTTGGATCTTTTTTTAATTTTTTTAAAGATAATGTTTTCCCCTTTCCGAATCATTTGAATATCCCGAAATCAAGTATAACAAAACTACAAATATAATTCACAGATAATTAATTAAAAAAAATTTATATAATTTAATTTATAACTTGACAGGTATCATTACAGAATGTAAACTATATTAAATGATATAGATTTACTATTTTATGCAATATGGATAAAAAAACGATAAAGAACTCAAAATTTGAGATTAATTATTACGAACCTATCTACACAATCGGAATAGCTTCAGAGCGTCTTGGCGTTTCAGTCCACACTTTAAGACAATATGAAACTGAGGGATTGATCCTTTCTCATAAAACAAATACAAGAAGAAGAATTTACTCAGAAATGGAGTTGGATAAGGTTAGATGTATAAAGAAAATGATCCAGGAACAGGGATTGAACTTTGAGGGAATCCGACAATTAATGTCACTTATTCCCTGCTGGAAGATCAGGACCTGTTGTGATAATGAAGATGAGGAATGCAAATCCTATACATCAAGAAAAACTCCCTGCTGGAGCACTAAAGAAAAATGTAAGTATCCTTATCCTGACTGCAGAGATTGTGAAGTTTACAGGGGACTTATTTCTTGTGATGATCTGAAAAAATTTTTATATAAAAAATAAGAGGTGATTTAATGAAAAAAATTGTTATTTTAGGTGCAGGTTCAGCTGGAACAATGATCGTCAACAAGCTGACAAAAATGATACCTGAAGATGAAATATCTATAACTATTATTGATCATTCAAGTATCCATTACTATCAGCCCGGTTTTCTTTTTATTCCCTTCGGAATTTATTCAAAAAGCATGGTTTATAAGCCGAGAAGGGATTATTTGCCAAATAATGTTGATTTTATACAGGCTAAGATCGATTTAATAGATGTTGAAAAGAACCAGATTATTCTGGAAGATAAGAAAAAGGTCAACTATGACTTTTTAATTATTGCCACAGGTTCTAAAATTGCTCCTGACGAAATAGAAGGTTTAACAGGACCGGGTTGGAAAAAATCGATATTTGATTTTTATACTCCTGAAGGCGCTGTCGATCTTGCACACTTCCTCAGATATTGGAAGGGTGGCAAAATGGTTGTTAATATTGCTGAGATGCCAATAAAATGTCCTGTAGCTCCACTTGAATTTGTTTTTCTTGCTGACTGGTGGTTTACAACACAGGGAATCAGGGACAAAGTTGAAATTGAGTTTGTGACTCCACTGTCAGGTGCTTTTACAAAGCCGATAGCTTCAAAATATCTGGGAGAGATAGTTGAGAAGAAAAATATAAAAATAATTCCCGACTTCAATATTTCCTCAGTTGATTCAGAAAAAAAGATAATTAATTCCTATGAAGGAAAAGAGATCGATTATGATCTGCTTGTTTCAGTTCCGACCAATATGGGTGCTGATGTAATAGGAGAATCAGGACTCGGTGATGATTTGAACTTCATTCCAACAGAAAAACATACTCTGGTGTCTAAGATAAAAGATAATGTATTTATTGCTGGTGATGCAACAAATCTTCAGAGTTCCAAAGCCGGCTCAGTCGCCCATTTCGAAGCTGAGATCCTTATCAAAAACCTTATAAGAAGAATGGACGGTATGGAGATGATGCCGGAATTTGATGGTCATGCAAATTGTTATATAGAATCTGGATTCGGTAAGGGGATCTTAATTGATTTCAACTACGATACAGAACCACTTCCGGGTAAATTTCCAATTCCCGGTTTCGGACCATTCTCCCTTTTACAGGAAACTAAAATGAATCATTGGGGAAAAATGACTTTCAGATGGATCTATTGGAATATTCTCATGAGAGGAGGAGAACCACCGCTGGAAGCCCAGATGAGCCTTAAAGGAAAGTGGAAGGTTTAGGAATGTATGATGAATGAAGATATCAAACAATTAAACGAGAAAATAGACTTCCTTACCGATCAGGTAATGAGTCTTACTAACCGCCTGAAAGCTGTAGATGATTTCAAAGAGGATATGTCATTGTTCGCAAAAGATGCTTTTAATGAAGTTGTAAATTTCATGTCAGAAGTGGATTTCCATTTCAGAAGTCAGGATTTCCTTTGCATGATTAAAAAATCTTTTAGAAATATTAATAATATTTCGAAACTGCTTGATCAATTACAGAGTTTCGTTGAGTTCACTGAAGATATCGGACCTCTGGCACATGAGATAGTTGATGATTTCATTTCAAAAATACACGAGCTGGAACAAAAAGGGATTCTCGAATCTCTAAGAAGATCTTTAGGGATTGTTGAAACTTTAAGTGAAAACTTTGAGCCGGAGGATGTAACAAATTTTGGGAATTCCATGGTATTGGCAATGAGAACCGTAAAGAGGTTTACAAAACCTGAAAATCTCTCAAAAATTGAGAAGATCCTTGAAGAGATCGAAAAATACGATTTTGAAAAAAAGAGAAAAGTATCGCTTTTCAGCGTTTTCAGGAAATTGCGGAGTAAAGAAGTATTAAGAGGGGCCGATGTAATGCTGGATATGGCAAAGATCGCCTCTAAACAATATACAAAATAACTAATAAGGAGAATTTTAATGTCACAAAAAGAGATCGCCGGTGTCACAATCGAGGTTGATGATAGCGGCTACATGACTAAATTTGAGGATTGGAGTAAAGAGGTTGCAGCAGGTTTGGCTAAGGAGAATGGCATTGATGTGCTTACTCCCAAACATTGGGAAGTTATCGAATACATTCAAAAAGAATTCCAGAATGAATCTACTCTTTCAATAAGAAAAGTGGGTAAATCAGGTGTTGTGGATATAAAAGAGTTCTACAACCTTTTCCCTGATGGACCACTGAAGAAAGCAACTCTTATATCAGGTGTACCCAAGCCATCCGGCTGTGTTTAAAGGAGAGATCATGGCAGAATCAAAAGAAAAAATAAAGAAAGTATCGGTTATTTGTGCAAAAGGCAGTCTTGAAGATGTTTATGCGGCTCTTGTTATGACAAATGGAGCCAGAATGGAAGGGATCGAGGCAAATATATTTTTCACCTTCTTCGGCCTTGATGCTATAACAAAAAAGAAGATGAACAAACTTCACACGGCAACTGTTGGTAATCCGGCTATGGCAATGCCGGGTGGACTACCCTTCCCCACTATTCTCGGAGTCCTTCCGGGAGTTGAAGCAGGAGTCTCAGCTATGATGAGAAAAGGGATGGATGATCTTGATATTCCTCCTGTTGAAGAATTTCTTGATATGATAAATGCAGCGGGAGGAAAAATTTACGGATGTAAACTCGCTGTAGATATGTTCAAGTTAAAAAGAGAAGACATGTATGATGATATGGATTCAATAATTACTATTGGCGAATTCTATGAAAAGGCCGCAGGTGGACAGATAATCTTTACCTGATATTTATTTTTTTAAACTATAAGCATACTTTGAAGGCTGGCTTCGACTGATACTTATCAGGCTTTGTCAGCCTTTTTTTTTGACTTCTCTTTTTCTTCTTTCGGACCAACGATCTTTACAATTAACACACTCAATAAATACAAGAGCATCATCGGAATGGCAAACATGGATTGGGTAATGATATCAGGTGTTGGTGTGATCACGGCAGCAATAACGAATATCAGCACTATTGCATATTTAAAGTGTTTAATAAGGAACTTTGAATTGATTATTCCCATTTTTGCAAGTAAGAATGATAGTACCGGCAACTCAAATATTAATGAAATGCCAATTAATACTCTAAAAGCAAGTGAAAAATAGTCATTTATAGTGATTATGGCATTAAAGTCTGATCCAACCTCGAGAAAGAATTTGCATGCCCATGGGAAAATAGCATAATAACCGAAAGCCCCTCCGAGAATGAAAAAAAAGGTTGTGAAAAAAACGAATGGTACTACCATCTTCTTTTCATTATTATATAGTCCGGGAGTAATAAATGCCCACAATTGATAGAAAATGAACGGAGACGAAATGAACGCACCGGAGATGAATGCAATTTTGATGTACATCATAAATGGCTCTGTCAGAGATGTAAAAGCAAGTTTTTCACCTGCCGGGAGGAATTGAAGAACGGGGATCGAAAACCAATGATAAAGTTTGTCGACAAAGGTCCATGATACCAGGAAGAACACGAGGATAAAAACGAAGGAGAGGAGAATTCTTTTCCTTAACTCACCAAGATGATCGAAAAATGACATATCACTAAACTTTGATGTCATCGTCATCCTCCACCGCTTTCTCTATCTCCTTTTTTGTTTTCACTACATCTTCGGTAATATCAAATTTTTTAAACTCTTCTTTAATTGAGGTCTTCAAACTTTTTTCAAGATTTGTAACTTCACTAATGTCTTTCTTAATGCTTTTAAGATCCTCACCTATATCTGCTTTATCGATCTCTTCCTGGATCGTAGATTTTGCATCATTAATTGTCCGTTTAAATTCTCTGAGAGTATTACCGAGAAGTTTGGCTATTTCAGGCATTTTTTTTGGGCCAAACAACATTAACACGACAAGCATTATCATTACGATCTCTGGGAAACCTATTGATCCGAACATATTACCTCTACTATTCTTAATTGATTTATATTAAATATTGTTAAATTCAAATTTTACTCTATAAGAAGATTCTAGCACAGAAGAACTCGCAAATCAAAGTTCGAAAGAAAGGTTCAATCTGATACTTTTCGGTATTTGTAATTCCATCGAATACCTTTCCCCTCCTGAAAAAACATATTCTGAGATCTCACTACCGAAATCAAGAACATTGAAGAATGACAGCCCGAGAGAAGCATTTTTTCTGAATAGCCTGAAAGAATAAGATAACTTCAAACTAATATCGGACACATAGTCTTCCCTTGGTCCTCCTTTGATCCCCCTTTCATCTTCAGCCTGAATTGTCTTGTAATACAAGATCCATTGTCCATCATTGTACTCTCTGTTGAGAAAAGCGAAGGGGTTACCATCCCTGTATTTTATACTGACTCCAAGGAAGAGTTTTTTTGAAAGGAAATATCCGAAATACAATTTTGACACAAATCCTCTGTCACCATCAACCCTCCCGTATCCGTTGATCCATGAATTCGGATTGGCCATCGATTCGTTCAGAATACCTATATCATTCGAATTAGGGCCATTACCGAAGGAAGTATATCCCATCCCCATATGTGCCATAAAGGAAAATGAAAAGAACCATCTGTCATTTACCTTTCCTGTAAAATTCAGAAGTAGTTCAGCATAAAAAGGGTCTTTCTCGAACTGGGCATTTGTCAGAGAAAATTTGTCTATCGGCGAATCAACAAAGAAAAGGTCTACTCCGTTTATATTCTGATAATAGCCATTATCACCATCAAATTCTACCCAGGGATTGTTGAGGATTTGTTTAAAAAGAGCTTTAAGATTAAATACAAAATTACCGGACATTTTTTTCGAATAGAGTAATAACAAACTATTTGTAACGGGATTCTTTATATCCGTATCAATTGTGTGATAACTCCCGCCCGTATAGCCGTATAATGATGTCTCCTCCCCTGCCTGATACAGGTTATCATTATTGATATCCGTCCAATAATGGATAGACCCGGAAGCTCCCGACCTTTCAAGGAAATAATTCATGTTCTCCTTAAGTTTTCCTGGTGTTCTTCCTGCACTCAGATAAAATGAAGATGATCTGCCAGAAGTAAAGAACCCGAGGTTAAAACCTGCATCGATAAAACTTATATTATTTTCTTTGAGAGTAAAACCCAGACTGGATATTCCCATATATACACTGCCTGTTAAAACCGAACTGTCATTTAGCGACCAATTGAACCTGAATCCTGTATTTAAATTAAAATTTGTATTTGTATATTCATTACCTTTTTCCCACAAAATAACCTGATAAGGGTCATTACCTGCAAAAAAAGTATTATTTTCATCAGTATATTCATCAGAAGAGAGGACACTTAACCTGGATGTACCGAAAAACCTGAGATCAAGTTTTGTATTATTAAAAACAGAATAGGTTAATTCAGATGAAAATATCTCAGAAGACAATCTCCCGTATTTATTAAGTGCAAAAATATCATCTCCGTCATTATCAAAAATATCAATAGAATGGTTGGGTGTAGCCGGGTCATTATCAGAATTTTCATGAATAAAGGAGGCAAGAAAAGTGAATTTTTTGCTATTATATTTAAAACCTGTGATAAAAGAATTGAGTGTATTTTTGATTGTCTCTTGAGGCAGCCTGCCAAGTTCAGCATAGACATTATCTCTTTTCAGGGAATTTATCCCCCCGAGTATCTCATAAGTCCCGTATTTTGTATCTTTTTTGTATTTAAGGCTGAATATCAGGTAATTTCCATTCTCAGAGAATTGTTCATCAATTTTGTTGAAATCGTTAAAATCTCTTTTAATGTAATAATTATCCACTCCAAGTGTGATATTTCCTCCTGCAAGTTTTCTGTTGATCATATAATCAATAAAATAACTATTATCGATTCTTCTTCTTGTTGAATAAAGCATCTCATCCCTTAAAGACGGGTGTTCCGGCTGGATCATTACAGGTCCAAGTGGAGTGTATGATCCCAGATCAGAATAAACGGATGATATTATCCCACGAGAATAGTTGTCAACATGATCAGTTGAAGTTATATGAAGTCCGGGGTAGCTAACTGCTGCTGACATCCCTTTAACTGAATAATCGGAATATGTGGAGAAAGGGAAAATTATAGCAGATCGGCCGGGATCAATAGCTGAATTTATATTAAAGCCATCATAGTTCCAGTTAAAGTTGATATATGATTCACCCTCGAAATACACTCTGGGGTTATCAATATGAGAGAAACTATTATTCTCTTCTACCATCAGTGTAACATCCGGTGCGTAATTCTCGAGAAAAAAATTCGGGAAAATTGTTCCGGGGAGATACCTGAACATAAACTCATCAAAATCGAATGTATTATATGATTTTGAACTGGTTTCGCTCCCGGGCAAAGGGATAATAAAGACGATCATTAGTAGAATTAATTGGATATTTTTCATATATATTTACCTTAATTTAAAGCCGACATTTATGCCGGTCTTCCCATTCTCAATCAATGGCATAATCATAAATTTTCTGGATCTTTTTTTATAAATAAATTTCCCGATAGCAAAGCCGAGAACTGCACCTACAAATACATCAGACAACCAATGCGTATCCTCAGTTATCCTTGATAAACCTGACAAAGTAGCCAGCCCGTAACTCAAGATAGGTATAATGACGGATTTATTGTATTGGTGAGCAATAACTGTAGCAGTCGACCATACAGTGATTGTATGCCCTGAAGGGAATGAATCGTAGTACATATCCCTGTTATCTTTATATCTTTTAAAAAAACCTGAAGGTCCATCCCATCTATCAACTCCTTTTTCCGCCTCTGGCCTTTGTCTTCCGGTCAGATGTTTTAACAGCTGAACCACAACCCCTGAATGAATCAGGCTCATCAATAAAAGTTTTCCTGTATCTTTTGCCTTTTCGTCTTTGATCAGAAAACCCGAAAGATAGAAAAGTCCGGAAACACCAAGGCTTACATTGCCATCTCCAAGGATGGTCATTATGGGACTGACATCATCAACCCACTTGTTCTTATTCTGATAAGATTTAAATCTATTGTATATTGATTCATCATTTGAGATCAGATAACCAGTGAAAACTGACATTCCTGCAACGAGGGCCCAATCTTTCAAAGAGAATCTAAGAGGTGCTGTCCATATTTCGCCCTCATCTTCAAGAATGGCCTTGAAAAAAGGTTCATTTACATTTTCTTCTTTTTTACTTTTCTCGATTTCGGGATCATCAGTTTTATAAGATTCAGACCCGAAAACAGGAGATAAATTAAGACAAAGAAATAATATGAGCAAGATGGAGATTTGTTTTTTGAGCATCAATTATAGTATTACAATATCTGATTCCGGTCAAACTTTTCAACTTTGAACCGGGTCTCTTTCGAAGAATAGTTCCCTGCACGATCTTTCAGGCTTATTTTAAGTTTGTTCCAACCATTTTTAACCTTAGCACTGAAATTTTCTATATTAAGTGTGTTCCAGTCAGGATCATATTCTGACAAAACCGGTATCCCGTTCAAAATAGCCCTGATCTCGTTGTCATCTACACCCTTCCCTTTGTCAGTGATAATAATTTTGAACAGGTGAAGATCATTTCCTGTTAATTTACGAGGTCGTTTAAAGTAGATCTCCGGTTTGTAAATATCTCTCATAAGAGAAAATATTCCGGTTGTTAATATCCTGGAAGTAAAAAGCCCTTCACTCTTTTTTACAGATGTCGCTATGTAATACCATTTTTTACTTTTAAGTGAATATTTGAATATGCCTATCTGTTCAGGATCTTTTTCTAAACTTTTGAACTTTATATGAACACTATCCAGAAAAGGAAATGTGTGAGGATAAATCCTGTATTGAGGAGAGAGAACCGGAAATGATGAAAGGTGGGACACGTTCTCAACCAGAATCACTTTATCTTCTCTTACAGATCGTTTTGCGAAGTTGATCTTAAGATCATTAAGACTAAAAACCTGTTCAATGCCATCAGAAATTTTTATCAAGTTGATCTTTTTCTGTATCTGAGCAGTTAACTTGCGATTATTAAAAAATGAAAAATTCAGATTCACTTCATTTTCGAAATTTAAAGGCTCAAAATTAAAAAATATTCCAATGGAATCATTTTGGGGAAATAACACTTTTCTATCATTACCCTGAATTACTTCGAGAATAATATTGTTTGATCCAATATGGTGTCCTTTTAATCTGATAGTAACACTGTTTCTATTTATAAATTTGTCGATCTTCAGGTTAGTTATAAAGTTCAGGTCATGATTATTAAATGTGAAACTTTTTTTTGTTATCAACCTGTCACCGTGATAAAATGTAAACTCAGCTAAAAAATACTTCTCTTTTAAGTTTTCAGGGATTTCCAGAGTCCCATTTTTTATTATGTCACTGATTTTCAAATTTTTGCTAAATACCAGGGAGGAATTTTTATCAAATATTGATAATGTCACCTTTGAAGATGTTCCCTGATGAAACTCTGTAATATTTAAGTGTGTCCCTCGATCATCAAGCCCGGAAGCTCCAATATTTATTACGGGATCAGAAGATCTGAAGATCGAAAATCTCCCGGTAGTAACATTGTTGAAATTATCATAAATATTTACTTTGAAATTGTTTATTCCTGGCCTGGTCAACTTGAAAATATTCTTTGAAGTTTTGCTCTCCTTTGATAAAGCAAATCCTTTCTGGTTGAAAAGGTTAAAAAAATATGAACTTGAGGATGAGAACAACATGTCATAAACAAATCCTAATTGGTTATTATCATCATACGTGAAACGTGTAAATTCAATATTGTAAATTTCTTCTCCATTAAGAAAAAACTCAATCCTGGAAGGCGCAACATGTTTTCCTGAATCTGAAATATCGAAAGTATTAAGTATGAATTCACATTCACCGTTAATATATATTTTCTCAGGAATTTTATAATTCCCGCCATTTTCTTTTACAAATGCAAATCCGAACTCCCCTACTCTTCCGTTAATTGATGAGTCTTTTATAGTTCGTATCAATAACTTTCGCAATATCGGTAAGTTTTTGTCTTTAGTTATGAAATTGATAAGCCTGAAAGGATTTAAAAGAGCATTTTCTTTATCACGTATTTCAAGATGCAAATGTGGGAATCCACTCCCGGTCTCGCCTGAATAGCCGATCAGGTCCCCTTTTTGTACATGAATTGGTCTTTGAAGAATATAATTCCCGAAATATTTCTTTTTTTTAATTCGCTGAAGCTTCTTTATTATTTTCTCAACGGGTCCGGTAAAACCTTTTAAATGGAAGTAAATCGAACTAAGGCCGTTCTGATGTTTAATATAAATACCTTTTCCACTACCTCTCCTTACATAACGGATTTTGTATATATGACCTTCCTGGACTGCATGCACAGTGTATCCGGTCTTTTGAAATGTCCTCAGATCAATACCACCATGGAAATGACCTGAACGGAACTCCTGGAAAGATGAGCTATAGCCATTGTTGATCTTAAGCGGCCAGTCAAAGATTCTCTCGGAAGGGATGAGATTGAGTGTGAAAAGTAAAGAGATCAGGAAAATATTGAAAATGTTTTTGCTCATATTATCACTTTTATTAGAAAACGAGGTCACCTTCCTCCGAAGTCTTGACCATTATACAGCTGATTGTACTGAATTTAACTAAAGGGTCACCTTTTAAGAATTCAGATATTTCGTTGCTTTCAGCACCAGGCTGATACCAGAATTTTCTGTGACCTTTACTATAAAGTCTTTTGGTTACTTCAAGCCCTGCTAAAGAAGGGATAACAAAAACAAACAGGTCAATATCCTCTGATATTTCTTCGGGAGTTTTAAAAACTTTGAGTCCATCAATGTTTTCAAGGGCAGGATGGACCGGGAATACAATATATCCTTTGCTCAAAAGGTCATTTAAAATTATATTTCCATACTTTGATTTATTCGCTGAAGCGCCAATAAGTACAATGTTTTTGATAATTTTATCCATATTCCATCATAACAGGAATGTACCGATTGTCAATATTTAACGATTGACTTTGCGGTTCAATTAGTTTAAATTCGTTAATAATGAAACGCTATATAAGGTTCTCTTTGCTATTTCTTTCCGGCACGGTTCTTATTCTCTTTTTCCTTCTTAATTCAGGAATAAAAAAGGAAGAAACAGGGAATATCACTTCAGGATCATCTGATATAGGGAGAAAATGGACAAAGTTTGCCCGGGGAAGAGAGGGGAAGCTTTTATATTCAAACCCTCCCCATTTGATGATAATGTCTCTTAACGATGGGATTGTTAAAAAACTGAAAGGGATTGTGGTTGAAGGGGGTAAAGGACGGTGGAAAAGAGGGAAAACACCGAGGCCTTTCTGGTCTCCGGATGGATCTTTTTTTGTTTACAGGTATTCGGGGAATATCTTTATTGCTGATGAGCATGGAAAAAAGGTCATGATCAGCAATAGAAAGATGGATACTTCCAAGGAGACAAGGTGGAGTATTATTGTACTTAATGAGAAGAATTATATTTTCGGCCCGTCAAAGGCAGGAACGGGCATTGCAGTGAAGATTGATGATCCTGAGATCGTAATAGAAATCTTTCCATTTCCTGTGATCGACAAACATTGTGAGCTTACCGGTGATGGTAAATATATAGTTTACAATAATGGGAAAGATATTTTCGTTGCTGAACTCTCCAGCAATAACAAAGGTATAAAGATCTCTTCAGGTCAAAATTGCAGGCCATGTGCTTCTCCACTTAATTACGCTGCATGGTTACCTGCTCCCCATTTCAGATACAATCTCCATAATGTCAAAGACGGGCAGTTTGTAAAAGCCCTTAAAGCTCCTGAGAAGGAAGAGATCTATAGACTGAATTGGTCAAATGATGAAGAGTTTGCTGTTCATATGTTCGGTAGCCGGGGGAATTCAAGAATACATATAAGAAATATAATAAATGGTGAAAGCCTGTTTGTCATGAACGGATGGGATCCGGATCTGTGGATAGGAAACCATCAGCAATAGTGTGATCAGCCTTTATATTAAGATCTTATCCTTTGAAGGAGATTCCTGAAAGTTATCAGATAAAATATTGGAGTGATCAGTGCGGATTTAATGAACAAAAAAAATATCATAGCAAGGATCAGTGACAATACCAAAAGCTCGGAACCATAACCTGCAGTAAACACAATTGAGATAAGGAAAAATGGAAGTGATATGGCCAGGCTTATTAATGTTTCAATAACTATCTGTTTATAATGTTCTAAAAGCAGACCTTTAATTTCTTTTTGGTGAAAGGATCCTTCTGCCCTGTATTTATTCAGAATAAAAGATAAGGAAAAGGAAAATTTTGCAGGTAACATAAGAATTGTTTTTAAACTTAACAAACTTCTGAGCACTTTTTTTCTTTTTATATCTACGAAAAGATCAGAACTGTTTTTCACTTTGATATTTTTTTCAACACTATCTTCACTGTATCTTTCCATAAGAGAAAATGTGTGCTTAATAAATATTTTATGATTCACAAGATGATTTATAATTAAAATGAGTAAAAGTATCATAGCAAAACAAACTGAATTCTTAAAAAGGGGGCCGGCTAAAAAGAACGCAACAACTGAAATTGTAAGTATCAGAGTAAAAACAATAAAGCGTAACAAAATTGAAATAAAAAAACTTTTAATATTCTTGCCTAAAAAAATAATTATTGAGTTTATGTGTTCCATATTTTTACCTGAGTTTAAGAGTGATAAGGCTTACAAGTGTAAACATCGCAGCAATTATCCAAAACCTTACAACAATTTTTGATTCAGCAACTCCGAGGAATTGGAAAGTATGGTGAATCGGAGCACGGTAAAATATTCGTCGTTTTAATAACTTTATTCCGATATAGTCCTGAATAAAAACTGTAAGGAACTCAATGACAAATACACCACCGGCTATAAGAAAAATGATCTCTTTTTTCAATAGTATTGCCGAAGTTGCAATCACTCCACCAAGAAAAAGTGATCCTGTATCACCCATGAATATCTGAGCAGGGAAAGTATTGAACCACAAAAATGCAGCAAGAGCCCCTATCAATGAAGCCAGCACAATAACCAACTCCCCTGAACCCTCAATGTAGGGATACCATAGATATGCAGCAACCTTTGAGTTCCCGATTATATATGCAAATATTGCATAAACAAAAGAGAGAAAAACTACAGGAATTGTAGCAAGACCATCCAGACCGTCGGCAAAGTTTATTGAATTAGAAATTCCTATGACCACCAAAACAATGAAAACATAGTAGAACCATGAAAGGTCAATGATCGGATTTTTGAAGAATGGTACATAAAGTTTGGTTAGAAGCTCTTCAGGAAATGGAGAGGATTCCGGAGACAATACCAATATTGATAAAATGATCCCGAAAAGAATCTGGAATAGTAATTTAAGACTTCTGGACATTCCGGCATCAGAAGAGCCATTTATACTTTTAAGATAATCATCGACAAATCCGATAGCTGTGAACCAGAAAGAAGCAAAAATGATAACGATAAGGAAAAAATTGTCAAACTTTCCCCATATAAGAAGAGAAAAAAGG
>DBOL01000007.1:6483-6675 GCA_002299555.1 Candidatus Aminicenantes bacterium UBA647 | reverse complement strand
TGTAGATATATGTTTTTTTATCCCCTGTCCTGTGCCCGTCAAATACAACATAAGCTGTCCCCTCTTCATAAATACCTGCTTTAACTGCAGGACACCAGGTTGCTTTTGGCAATCCCTTTATGTTCTTTACTACATTAATCCAATTTTTCCCTCCATTTTTTGTAACCTGGAGATTCCCGTCATCTGTTCCAA
>DBOL01000007.1:0-6173 GCA_002299555.1 Candidatus Aminicenantes bacterium UBA647 | reverse complement strand
CGTCATCTGTTCCAACCCAGATCACTTTTTCATTTACAGGAGATTCTGAAATGGCAATTATGGAACAATGATTCTCGGCTGTGGTATTATCAGGTGTAATACCTCCCGATTCACTCTGCCTCTGTTTCTTCTTGTCATTTGTGGTCAGATCTTCTGATATTTTTTTCCAGGAGTTCCCCTGGTTATGCGAGACAAAAAGAAATTGTGAACCAACGTATAGTCTTTTCTTATTATTCGGACTCAGCGCCATTCCGGCATTCCAATTGAACCTGTATTCAGGTTCATTCTCAGAAGGGAGAGGCTTAATGCTTGCTGTCTCACCGGTTTTTTCATTAAATCTCTGAAACATACCGCCCTGCCAGGAATAGTAGACTATATCATCATCAGAAGGATCTCTGAAAACATAAAATCCATCCCCTCCTCCAACTGCCGTCCAGTCCTTATTTCTTATCTGTCCTGCATTCAGCATCTTTGAAGGGCCGTACCAACTATTGTTATCCTGAAGTCCGCCATAAACATTATAGGGGTCTCTAAGATCATAACTGATATGATAAAATTGAGAGACAGGAAGATTCGAAACATGCCTGAATTTTCCACCACGGTCATAGGAAATATACACGCCTCCATCAGTTGCAAGAAAAAGATGCTTAGGATTTTTTGGATCTATCCACAATGCATGCTGATCAGGATGCACCGTCATACCCATAAAACTTTCCATAGCCGACTCGAATGATCTCCCGGCATTTTTACTCACTGAAAGCATAAAACTATAATTGTATACTCTGTCAGGATCCTTAGGATCAACCTTTAATCCTGCCAGATAGAAAGGTCTCGCCTTTACTCCGAAACCTGTCCCTTTTTTAATCCATGTTTCTCCTGAATCATCAGATCTGTAAATAAAGGTCTTTTCAGATTCAACAAGGGCATAAACAATTTTCGGGTCAGCAAGATGAAAATCTACAACGATCCTTCCCTGTTTACCTTTCGGTAAACCCTTTTTCAATCTTTTCCAGCTTTTGCCACCGTCGAGAGATTTATACATTCCACTTTTGTAACTACCGGCAGAAAAGAAATCCGGTTCTCTTCGAAATTTCCACATTGCAGCGATCAGCAGATCGGGATTCTTCGGATCCATATCAACATCAATACAACCGGTATCCTTATCTATATAAAATAATTTTTCCCATGTCTTTCCACCATCGATCGTTTTATACAAACCCCTCTCGGTGTTTGCATTCCAGAGATGTCCCGGAACCGCTGCATAGACCACATCAGAATTGCGGGGATCAACAAGAATTTCACTTATCCTCTCTGAATCTGAGAGGCCCATATGTTTCCAGTTCTTACCGCCATCAATGGTTTTATAGATCCCTGTTCCGATCGAAATACTATTTCTCATGTTGGTCTCGCCAGTCCCCACCCATACAATTTCCGGATTGTTGGGATCTATTGTTACACAGCCGATCGCCATGGTGAACTTATCAAAGATCGGTTTAAATGTAATGCCACCACTTTTGGATTTCCATACTCCACCACTCGCGGTTCCCACATAGATAATATTGATGTCACTTTCTACAACTGCAATATCGGTAATTCGTCCACTCATTACAGCAGGCCCGATATTTCTGGCTTTAATATCACCAAAAAGTGATGAGTTTATTTTTGTTTTTCCGAAATTTAAAGATGTTAAAATAAGCAATACTGACAATATGAAAATAATTTTGGCTCTTGATGACATAATTCCTCCTTGGATTGTGAAGATTAATTATAAAATTATTGGAATAAATAAACAAATTAATATATACTCAAAAATTAAAATTCGGAGGAACAAATGAAAAAAACATTCATGATAATTTTTGTGTGCATTTTCCTTTTTGGAATGGTTCAGTCCCAAACTGTTGATGAGATCATCAAGAATCATATTGATGTAAAGGGTGGTGCGGCAAAACTTGAATCTATAAAAACAGTTACAGCTGTAGGAAAGATGGTCAGGATGAACATGGAGATGAAATTCAATATGTATTATAAGAAACCGAAAATGACCAGAACAGAGGTCACTTTTTCTGACAAGCTGATGGTTTTTGCATATGATGGAGAAACCGCATGGCAGATATCCCCCTTTACCGGAGTTGAAGGTCCCCAGATAATGACAGGTGATCAGGCCGATGATGCAAAGGAAACTGCTGATATGTTTGAAAACCCATTGATCGATTATAAGAAGAAAGGGCATAAAGTTGAACTTCTGGGTAAAGATGAACTTGAGGGTACTGAGGTATTCAAACTCAAACTTATAAAAAAGAACGGAAGAGAAATAATATTCTATCTTGATACGGAAACTTTCATTGATCTTAAAACAGAAACAACCAGGATCAAGAAGGATGGGAAAGAGATTAAATCTGAAAGTTTCTCTGGAAACTTTAAAGAAGTTAACGGAATGATGACCGCATTTTCCATTAAGACAAAAGTGAATGGAATGGATATGGGAAATATTGTTATTGAGTCGATCAAATATGATGAACCCCTTGAGGATTCATTCTTCAAAATGCCGAAGAAAGAAGAAGAGAAAAAATAGATTCAACCAGAATAAATCTTAATGCAAAGAAAATATGCCCTGGATCTGGTAAAAAAGAATCTCAGTAATTTAAATCTGGTAAAACACTGCCTTGCAGTTGAAGCATGCATGAGAGAGCTGGCAGGATATTTCTCCGAGGATGTTGATGAGTGGGGATTAGCAGGACTCCTTCATGACCTCGACTATGAGGTCACATCAGAAGATTCATTCAATCATGGGCTGATAACAGCAAAGATGCTCGAGAATGAAGACGTATCTGAAGACATAGTTCATGCTATCAAAGCCCATAACAAGAAGGTCGAACTGGTCTCAAATATGGATAAAGCACTTTATGCGATTGACCCCACTTCCGGATTCATCACAGCAGTAGCCTTGATGCACCCATCAAAATCTCTTGACGGAGCAAACCTGAAGAGGATGAAAAAACGGTTCAAAGAAAAGTCATTCGCAAAAGGTGCTGACCGTGAACAGATGAGAAGCTGTGAAGATCTGGGCCTTGAACTTGAAGATTTCCTGGAACTCTGCCTGAAAGCAATGACAGGAATTAAATCAGAATTGGGCCTCTGAGCAACTACCCTCGTCCCTGATAGTAGTATTTTATTACACAAAGATAAATCAATCTATCTTTGTTTTTGATCTCTTCCCGACGGCAGATTTTATCACTACCCTCTCATCTTCGATAAAGAACCTGATCTCATCTCCACTTGAGCTGCCGCTGTCAGCCTTGGTCAATTGTGCTTTTGTAATGAAAGTAATAATTTTCTCATTGAACTTCCAGGTAACTTTTTCACTTTTAGCAGAAACATTTTTCCTCTTAAAATTGATGTTTTTATTACCATTGATCCTGGTGATCTCGTTTTTGTCATTGAAGATAACTGACAGATAGTCGCCTCCGAGTTCGTTCCCCTTCTCCCGGAGAAAGGCTTTCCCTGAAATTAAAAGCCAGTTTTTCTCACTGTCAATCTTAAGCTCTTCCCCGCCTAAAATAATCTCATCTTTCCCATTTCTGAAAGTAAGCCTCACTTTGCCTGACACATTAATACTTTTATTTTTACCGATCTCCACCTTTTCTGCATTTAGTTTTGTCTCTTTCTGAAAAAGGGAAACATCGTCACTATAAACAACAGAACCCGATCTGTCATCGATCTCTATTTTTTTTGAGCTCACAAAAACAGGCAATTTTGAAAATATGGAATTGTCAGATTCAAGTTGTATTGTTGAACGGATCTCCTTATCAGAAGATAATTTTTCCTCTTTTGTATTTACTATAAATTCACTTGAAACAAACCTGTTATCGCCTTTAATTAAAACCGATTTCTCTCCGGTCAGAGTCATTTTGTTCTCAGGGGGGAAGAAATTAAGAGATTCACAATTTCCACTATACTTACTCATTGTAAATACTGTGTCTCCATTAGTATTACAATTCCTGATCTCCCCATTTTCATCATATTGTATCCTGATCCGTCTTGATGAAATATCAAATAATCTTTTTCCGCTTACGTTGACCTTACCCTGCCTCATTAGTTTTACATTTTTCAATTTACTTGAAATATGATCAAACCTGATATATATAAGGTCGGATTCCGCTTTAAGTCTGTTCCCGTCTGCGTTGAGGTTTATAATTCCATTTTTTGTCACATCAATTTTTTTGATATTCTCATTTTCATCAAATTCTGCAATTATCTTATTGCCCAGTAATTCTCTGAATTCACCTCTCTTATTCCCTTTGGTGTAAAAATATCCATCCCCTCTTATATCAGTCCTTTTCAATATTTTAAAATCTTTGTTGAATCTCAGGATGATCTCTTTCCCTCTCATCGTGGAATCATCACTTTGAATAACCGCATTGCCCTTAAAAACCACACGGGAGATCTTGTTGAGGACCATAAGTCTGTTACATTTGAAATGATATTCTTTCCCTGACCTGATATAAGTTCCGGAAGCTTTCAGCAGGTTAATTACACCTAACTCCATATGATAACTGATCCCTCTTCCGGCGATCCCTTTGAGATTCTTTAATTTGAAATCCGTTCTGGATTTGTTTGATATAAGGCTGCTCCCCTCCATGAAAAATCTGTCACTTGTGAGGATAACATCTTCAGACTCTATCTTTGCATTATCTTTAATAAGAAAATTCTTGTATTCATTTTCGACATATCCTGACTTTCCCGAGAATTTCAGGTCGTTTTTAAATCTTTTACTTTTGTAGATCACTCCCTTAATATCTGTAAGAAGGGTCCGCTCCCTCTGGGCAGGTTCTCTGGATTTATCAAAATCCCTTTTACTGAATGCGCTTGTTATCTCTGCTGATAATTCCTGCAGATTATTATAAACTTTGTAATTGAGGCCTTTCCCGATGATATCATCAACTTCAGACTTCTCCACTCTCGATCCACTTTTAAAACTGAGAATTATTACTACAATTGCAGCAAGGAAGATTCCGAGAGAGATAAAACTTAATATTTTCTTAAGGGGCATATTCACTCAGGCAAATTATTAAACAATTCCCCCCATGGTGATTCCTCTATCCATTTTGAAACGACCTTTTTCCCTTTTATATTATACCAAAGTTTGTCATGATACACTTCGGAAGCAAAAATGAATAAATTCACAAGAGGTGTATGAAAAAATAATTTCTGAAGGTGTTTCAACGGGGTATCATGCCAAAGGACTCTGCCTGCTCCGGTTGCGAAATTAACTCCTACTTCGAATTTCCAATTCTCATTTGCGGCCTCTACGTCTCCGACTATTTCGATCTCAGCCGGATCACCAACTCCGAGCCCGTTTTCATGAGAAAGAGCTATACATGGCAATTTTCTCCAATCAAACCCCATCATCTTTGCTGCCACTGAATCTATGGCAACCTGATCTTCGGATGCCAGTATAATATTTTTGTCATGTGGGACTACTGTCCTCGGCCCGGGACCGGAACCTGCAGTAGTTCCATCCATTGTCGCAAACATTCCCGAATGTATCTCCCTCCCTATTGCAAGCAGATCCACAAGTGTTTCGTGTATCCAGGAGTGCGTATAGTGACGATGATAATTCAGAAGGCCTCCGAAGGCATTCTTTAATGCACCGGTATAGCTTGTATAGGAATGTGTCTTAACTGTAGGCATCTGCACAATGTTCTTACCGATAAAATAATCCGGGATCCTGATCCCATCAGGAAATATCTTATGCAGTGCAAGTGTTTTAAATTTCGGTTTATATTCTATCCATTTCATATCTGAGTCTTTAAAGTTGAAAAGGATCGGAATATCAAATTTCTTATAAACCGGTTTAAACTTAAGATCTTTCTCCCCTTTTTCCGGAAGAGTTACAACTGTATGATTATGTACAGCAACAAGGTCATTGAATCCATTGTTTTTCAAACCTGCTATCGTACCCTCCAACTGCCAGGGTGTCGTATTTACACCCGGATAAACGTTGTGCCATGTGATATTATCTTTAAGTATAGTTTTTGCACCCGGATCAAGACTGTTCTTTATATCTGCAAGATCACAAAGTCTTTCATAATCTTTTAACACTGTTCCGGGAGTTGTTTTTAATATTGCAACTTTTGCTTTTTTCATTTTTTCCCTCCTTATCGATGATAGAT
>DBOL01000086.1 GCA_002299555.1 Candidatus Aminicenantes bacterium UBA647 | reverse complement strand
TCTTAACGGAGCCTCTCTTTCAACCTTTTGACCCGCTCTCTTAACATAATGGCGGCTTCAAAATCGAGTTGATCAGCCATTTTATACATTTCCTTTTCAATATTCTTTATCATTGACGGGACATCCTTTTTGGGAATATGTTTTGTATCCTTAACTGTCACCAGCTTCTCTTTTACCGGTTTTATGATTGTCTGAGGAGTAATCCCCTCCCTCTCATTATAAGCCTTCTGAAGTTGTCTTCTTCTGTTTGTCTCTTTTATTGCAGCGGACATGGAATCGGTCATTTTGTCTCCATACAACACAACCTTTGAGTTCACATTTCTGGCAGCCCTTCCTATAATCTGAATGAGACTTTTTGTGTCTCTTAAAAATCCCTCTTTGTCAGCATCCAGTATACCGATAAATCCAACTTCGGGAATATCCAGCCCTTCTCTAAGCAGATTTATCCCGACCAGGACATCAAAACTTCCAAGCCGCAATTCCCGAATTATCTCGGTCCGTTCCAGAGTCTCTATCTCGGAATGCATATATCTTGTCCGGATCTTCTTCTCAGCCAGGAATTCAGTCAATTCCTCAGCCATACGTTTTGTCAGAGTGGTCAGTAACACCCTGTCTCCACGGGCTATCACCCTCTCTATTTCAACTATTATATCCTCAACCTGTCCTTTCGAGGGCCTCACTTCCACCTCAGGATCTATCAGCCCGGTCGGTCTGATTATCTGCTCCACGATCCTTCCAGACTCTTTTCTCTCGTAGGGCCCTGGAGTTGCAGAAACAAAAATGACCTCATTTTTTCTCATATAGGATTCAAACTCTTCAAACATTAAAGGTCGGTTATCAAAAGCACTCGGCAGACGGAATCCAAAATCAATAAGATTTTTTTTTCTCGAATGATCACCCTTGTACATCCCATGCAATTGCGGGATAGTCTGGTGACTTTCATCTATAACGATCAGGAAATCCTTAAAATAATCAAGAAGAGAATACGGCCTTTCACCCGGTTTCCTTCCATCAAAATAAATAGAATAATTCTCGATCCCCTTGCAGAATCCTGTCTCCTCTATCATATCTATATCATAGAGTGTTCTCTGCTTTAATCGGTGCGCCTCTACCATGTCCAGTTGAGGGAGCCTTTTGTCAAGATCCGTTCGGATATTTTTGATTGAATTGCTGATCACATCTTCCGGAATAACAAAATGACGGGCAGGAAAAACATAATAATTATCTTTCTCATTGATCTCCTTTCCAGTTATTTTATCCACTTCAACAAGCCTCTCGATCTCATCACCGAACATTTCGATCCTGACCATATTGTGATAGTATCCGGGGAAAAGATCTATCGTATCCCCTTTAACCCTGAATCTCCCGGGGACAAGCTCGAATTCATTCCTTTGATATTGAATGTTTACAAGTTTTTCGAGAATATCATCCCTGTTTATCCGTGCCCCTTTTTTCAGTTCGAATCCCATCCCCTCGAAATAATCCGGACGGCCAACACTATAGATCGCGGAAACAGATGCGATCACAATCACATCTTTCTGCATCATAAGAGATGCTGTTGCCTCTAATCGCATCTGCTCTATTTTCGGGTTTATCTGAGCATCTTTTTCTATAAATTGATCACGTTGGGGAATATAAGATTCAGGCTGATAATAATCATAATATGACACAAAAAACTCTACTTTATTATCCGGGAAAAATTCAGTGAACTCACTATAAAGTTGAGCGGCAAGAGTTTTATTATGAGCTATAACAAGGGTCGACTTATTTATCTTTTCAATCACATTCGCAATTGTGAAGGTTTTACCCGAACCGGTAACACCCAGAAGGGTTTGATATTTCAGCCCTTTTTTGATCCCGTCAACAAGACTGTCGATAGCCTCAGGCTGCGAACCCCTTGGCATAAAATCTGATTTGAGCTTGAAATTCATACGACCATTCTATTTCAGTGTAACATGGAATTCAATAGATCAGGATTGACTCAATAACAAATTTAGATTATATTTAAATTTTGAGAGATATCAGGAGCAATCATGATCCAGAATATAAGCAATCACCTGATCACTAATGGGATAAAACCATCTTATCAGCGTATAAAGGTCTATGAATACCTCATAACTAAAAAAAATCACCCGACAGTAGATATGATATACAAAGAATTACTTCCGGTTATACCCACTTTCTCTAAAACAACCGTTTATAACACCCTTGAACTCTTCATGAAGAAAGGGATTGCAATAATGATAACTATAGATGAGAAGGAAACAAGATATGATGCTGACACATCAATACATACTCATTTCAAGTGCGAGCAATGCTTAAATATTTATGACCTGAAGACAGATCTGAATGCAATGGATATCCCGGAGTTGAAAGAACATAAGATCACAGAGCAGCACCTCTACTTCAAAGGTATCTGCAAATCCTGCCTCACAAAACCCACCCCATCCCATTAATAATTAGCATCCCGGAGTAGACAGCGGAGCCGGTTTTATTTCTGTTGGTAAGAAGGTGTTATTTATAAAGTCCAGTTTTTTGCATAATCTCTTTCCGCAGGAATCCTGATGATAATAGGATCATCATCCGGGAATACTGAGAATATATCACTGCCATTCTTAATAGTGAAAATGACCCTTAGTTCATCTCCTTCTTTCCCATCAAAGATATGGAATGGGAGCTTGCATTCGAGTACATCGCCAAAGAAACACTCCGGCTCATGATCACCATGATCAAGATACAGGATTGATCTGACATCATTGTTCAGAATTTCCACTTCAAAGGAGTGATCTCTACTTAAATACTTTTCAGCAGCCTCTTTCATTTCAATATTGAAATAGAGATTCTCTCTGTCAAAACAATACTTTATCTTTCTGAAAACAGGATGTGATATAAAGATAGCACTGGCCATATTTCCAGTCTCTATTTCCCCGGATCCGAACCACTCATAAATAGTAGTCTCCTTCCCGTCAATAACCGGAGAGAGATACCTGCCCGGGAACCTCTTAACCCCTTCTCTTTTATCAATCTTTCTAAATACCGGGACTTCAAGTTCAGCAGGAATTTCGACTTTCCCCAATTTACATGCACTGACGAGATTATCTCTGAACAACCTGTCAAATGTTTCAAGATCATCAGTATGATTTTCTGATCCATACCACCAGAACCAGTCACTCCCCTCTGCTATCAGGATATTTTCCATTATTTCAGACATTTGTTCTTCCGGAATATTGTCTTTGTTCCGTTCAATCAATTCTTTCACTATCCTTATCAACGTCCAACCTTTCCTGTCATCTTCATCCCCGATCCAGATATTGAAATTTCCATTTATCCAGGAGCCTGCGGCAAATTCACTCAGGTCACCGGACCCCATGGAAGTTGCCTCCGAGAAAGTTATCATATCAATCTTTTTACTTTTCTCCACAAGTGAATAAAATTCCCTGAGGAATTCTCTGCCACTTTCACTATAGAATTCCCACGCATTCTCACCATCAAGGATCACGGGGAGGACAATATCTGATGTTCTCCCTTCACCTATATTTTCTATCTTTTTATAGAGATCTTTTGCAGCATTTTTCTGTCCCCAGTTTTTATAGTGGAACCCTACCAGATCAGAAAGATGATTATCTCTGAAAAATATTTTCATATCTCCTTTTCTAAATGTCCATGGTTTGAACTTTGCTCTTCCTTTATCTTCTGAATTGTCCCCTGATCTATCCAGAGATCTCTCAATTATTTTTTCATCGGTCGCAGTCCACCTGATCCCGTTATTCTCCAATATCCCGATAACATCTTCTGAAAGACTGCCTTCAGAAGGCCAGACCCCATCAGGTCTCCTGTTAAAAATTCTCTCCATATATGACAAGCCTTTTCTTACCTGCAGTTCTGCATCCTCTTTCCAATTAAAATTCAGATCGTACTCCGGCAAAGACGGATCGGCTTTTCTCCCGAGTTGAGGATCAATAAGGAGTGGGAGGATAGGATGATAATAAGGAGTAGTAGATATTTCTATATTTCCATTCTGCCAGAGTTTTTTATAAAGCGGGATTATCTTTCCCATTATTTCCAGCTCAACAGAACGGATCATTTCTTTATCGCTATCGCTGAAACCCCCTCCTTTCTTAATAAGACCTTTTACCCGCTCATCATTTTCCCTATAATACTGATCAATATTTGACAAGGGAAACCAGACCTGGAGATCCTTCAACTCAACATCTGAAAATACCTCTTTCCAGCTTCCGGTGAACTTATTCCCACCGGCCTCTGCCATCTTGTTGTGAAGAAAATTGTACCTCGGGAATTGCTTTATATGATTATCGCTGTTTATTGAGAAAAAATTATTTACAAGAAAAGCTATCTGATCCCCGGTCATCTGTTCCGGGCTGATATCAAATATTGTCTGAAATCTGTCCTTCCTACCTTCCAGATATAGTTCGATCTGCCTGAGAAGTGAAGGGACAAGATTGAAAGTTACTTTTATCCCCGGAAATTCCTCCACTAGTTTTGCCATTCCATAATAATCCTTAATAGAATGGACTCTCACCCAGGGAAGTTCAAACTGTCCGGTGAATGGTGCAACATACCATGGCTGATGCATATGCCATAATAGTGCAAGTTTTACCATTTGGGGCTCACTCCCCCTTTTCTTTTAATTCAGTCAGCACTCCTGAAAAATCCTTTGGATTTGCAAATGCGATCTGCGCTTTGTGTGCACCTACTCTGGGTTCTTTGTCAAGCATCCTTATCCCTTTTTCTTCCAGTGAAGTGATCTCATTCTTAATATCATCAACTTCATAAGCAATATGGTGCAAACCGCCGCCTCTCTTCTCAATAAATTTAGATATCGGAGAATCATCTGACAGAGGTTCCAAAAGTTCTATAAATATGTCACCGACCTTGAAGAAAGCAACTGTCACTTTCTGTTCCTCGACAACCTCTGTTCCACTGAACTCAAATCCCGGGATATTCTTATATACTTCGATCTCTTTATTAAGGTCACTTACTGCAATTGCGATATGATCTATTTTTTTTATCATTCTACCTCCGGACAGATGCTGAATACTAAACTAAATTATCATGCAAATCAATCGATTTTAATAACTATCTTGCCTCTGAATTTTCCACTTTCAGCTAATACCTGTGCATCAGCAACATCTTCAAGTTTGAATGACGTTGCGATCACCGGCTTTACAATGTCAGTCATGGCAAAACCTGTAAGTATAGTAAGATCAATACCGGAGGATTTCACCATAATGAATTTCGATCTCTTTTTGAATGGAAAAAAATTAAACAACCTGTTAAAAAGAACCCAAAACCCGGGAATTGTAGTCACATATATTCCTCTATTATTTAAAAATTTTCTACTCGTTGAAAAGGTTGATTTGGCAGCAGCATCAAAAAACACATCAAATTTTCTGTCCGATCTGATTAATTCTTCCGATGAATAATCAAAAACTTCATCAGCACCCAGATCTTTACATAATTTCATATTGTCTTTACTGCAGACCCCGGCAACTTCGGCACCCATTCCTTTTGCCAATTGAACTGCAAAAGATCCTACTCCTCCGGTTGCACCATTGACCAAGACCGTTGTCCCCTCATCCACATTGCCAAGATAATTTAAAGCCTGCAAAGCTGTTAGTGCCGCTACAGGCATAGATGCAGCCTGTTCAAAAGAGAATTTTTCAGGTTTCAAGGATATATTGGCAGGATCAGCAATGATATAGTCTGAATACGCTCCACCTTTCATAGGATTCAAAAATCCATATACTTCATCCCCTTTTTTATAACCCGCAACCATTTCTCCTGCTTTTTCAATCACACCTGCAAAATCAGAACCCGCATTTTTGGGGAATTTCTTACCGCTCATAATCTTCATATCCCCCCGCCGGATCTTATAATCCACAGGATTTACCGATGATGCTTTAAGCCTGACCAGAACACTATTTTCATCCGGTTCCGGTTTTTCTACATCTGCAACCTCGAGAACATCAGGGCCGCCATATTTATTATAAATTAATGATCTCATATTTCCTCCGTCTTCATTATATCATTAAAAAACTGTCCCGAAAAAACAGTAGTTGTACATATAAAAAGTTTTATTCATAATATTGGCATAATACTTAATTGAAATTTGATATAATATTTTTTTAATATTTTATCGGGAAATTTAAGGGAGAAAAATATGACTGCTGACATTGCTCTTATAGGCGCGGGTAATTGGGGGAAAAATCATCTGAAAAATCTAAAGAACCTCGGAGTTCTCCATTCAGTTCTTGAACTGTCCGAAGAGATGATAAACCTTAGAAGATCAGATCATCCGGATGTGAAATTCACTTCCGACGAGAAAGAAATATCAGGAGATCCCGGTATAAAAGGTGTCGTGATAGCAGCACCTGCTCATCTTCATTTTGAACTTGCAAAGAAATACCTCCTCTCAGGAAAAGATGTTCTTGTCGAAAAACCGTTAGCACTGAAAGTTGAAGAAGGTGAAGAATTAGTACAGATTGCAGAGGAGAACGGGCGGATCCTGATGGTCGGTCATATCCTTCAATTTCATGCTGCAGTCATCCGCTTAAAAAAATTAATCGATGATGGAGAGTTGGGTGAATTGAGATATATTTATTCCAACAGGCTTAACATCGGGAAATTAAGATCGGAGGAAAATGTTCTATGGAGTTTCGCTCCTCACGATATTTCATTGATCCTTATGCTGATGAATGGTGAAGAACCATCACAGGTCACCGCATTCGGGGGAGCATATGTCAACAGGAACATATATGATACAACTATGACAACTCTGGAATTCGAATCAGGAGTCAAGAGTCATATTTTCGTAAGCTGGCTTCACCCCTTCAAGGAACAGAAACTCGTAGTTGTAGGTAGTAAAAAAATGGCTGTCTTTGATGATGTCAGTCAGGAAAAACTTTTTCTATACCCGCATACAATAGAACTTGAAGAGGGGAATATTCCAGTTGCCCACAAAGCGGAAAAAGAGATTGTTGAATTTGACAGAACTCAGCCTCTTGAAGAAGAGCTTAAACACTTTATAAAATGCATTCAGGAAAGAAGTGAACCGAAAACAGATGGCAAAGAAGGTGTACGTGTATTAAGGATCCTGAAAAAAGCCGGGTTCTTCCTTAAATAATAGAACGATCAGGAGAATAGAATGGCAGAGAAAAAATATTTTGTTCATGAAAGCAGTTATGTGGATGATAATGTTGAATTAGGTGAAGGGACTAAGATCTGGCACTTTTCACATATTCAGTCAGGAACAAAGATCGGGAAGGATTGTGTTTTCGGTCAGAATGTTAACGTAGGGAACAATGTAACAATTGGGAATAATATTAAAGTGCAGAACAATGTATCAATATATGAAGGGGTTGAGTTGGAGGATTATGTATTCTGCGGACCTTCAATGGTATTCACAAACATTTTAGATCCAAGATGTGAATTCCCTCAAAGGGGGAAAGAATTCTATGTTAAAACCCTTGTTAAAAGAGGTGCTTCATTAGGAGCAAATTCAACTATTGTATGTGGCATTACTATCGGGAAATATGTTTTTGTCGGAGCCGGAGCTGTTGTGACCAGAGATATCCCCGATCATGCACTTATCACCGGTGTTCCTGCAAAAATATCAGGATGGATGTGCAGATGCGGTGAAAAATTGAGCCTCTCTAAAGATCTCGAATCAACGGAAACCGACAAGTGTTCCCGCTGCAATAGAGAATACACTAAAAACAAACTCTCAGTTTCAGAAAATAAATAAACCGTTTATTGAACACTATTCCACTTTCGTTAACATTTTGGGGACGGTTCTTTTTTTGTTAACAAAAAATAACTCTTTTCTATTTATTTCAATCCTTGATATTTCCAGAAATTGTTATACAATAAAACATTAAAATATCAGGAGGAATAACAATGCAATTTATAGATCTGAAGACCCAGCAGGAAAGGATTAGAGAGAAGATAGAACTTAATATAAACAAGGTGCTTGATCATGGGAAATACATTATGGGCCCGGAAATCAAAGAGCTTGAAAAGAAACTGGCTGAGTATTGTGGTGTTAAACATGCAATAGGGGTTGCCAGTGGAACTGATGCTCTTCTGATTCCTCTAATGGCCTATGATATTGGACCGGGAGATGCAGTACTTACTACCCCATTTACTTTTATTGCCACTGCGGAAGTTATTCAATTACTCGGAGGAACTCCTGTTTTTGCTGATATAGATCCTGAAACCTTTAATATTGATATAGATAAACTTGAAGAAGCAATCATAAAAATAAAACAAGAAGGTAAACTGACACCCAAGGGTATATTGCCTGTTGATCTTTTCGGCCAGGCTGCTGATTATGACAGAATCAATACTATTGCAAAAAAATATGATCTGTTTGTGATCGAGGATGCCGCTCAAAGTTTTGGTGCAACATATAAGGGGAAAAAAACATGTTCGCTTGCTGATGTAGCTTCTACAAGTTTTTTCCCTGCCAAACCATTGGGTGGGTATGGTGATGGAGGTATGATATTTACAAATGATGATGATCTTTATCAGAAAATACTATCGATCAGAGTGCATGGAAGCGGCTCTGACAAATATAACAACATAAGAGTAGGATTGAATGGAAGACTTGACACTATCCAGGCAGCAGTACTTCTTGCAAAGCTTGAAATATTTGACGAAGAGGTCAAATTAAGGCAGCTCGTTGCAAAAAGATACAATGAAGAGTTAAAAGATGTAGTAAAAGTACCAGTGGTTGAATCACATAATATTTCGGCCTGGGCACAATACGGAATGCTCCATCCGGACAGAGACAAGATCGTAGGAAAGCTGAAAGAAGCAGAGATTCCGGTTGCTATCTACTACCCGATCCCGCTACATTTGCAGGAAGCATTCATTTCTTTAGGACATACGAAAGGAGACTTTCCCATTAGTGAGAAATGTGCAGACGAGATATTCAGTATCCCATTCCACCCCTATCTGACAAAAGAGGACCAGGACAAAGTGATCTCCGCCATAAGATCAGCTGTGAAATAGAATTAAATTCACCTCCACCCAATTTGTTAACATTATGGGGACGGTTCCTTTTTTGTTAACAAACTTTTTGCTTTTTTCTCCCGGTGGTAAAGCACTCTTAGGGAATTAACATTAAGTTCACTGAAAATATTAATTTTACTGATATCATTATAAGTAAAGCCATTCTCCCTCAAGAAGACAAGAAACAGTCTTCTGGTTTTCTTCCCTTTTTCTACTTTAAGATTGATACTCGATAACTTAATATAATAATTAGTTTCAAATTTATGTACAAGGTTAACTAAAACTTCCGAAAACTTTGTTCCCATAGGAAGCATAATATTTTTATAATCACTAATTTCGTCTAGATTTGAATGAATCATCTTATCTCCGAGGTATCTGGAATTTCCAATAATTTGTTCACCTAAGATTTTTGTTTTTTCATTATTAACTATATTCATAAAATTGTTTCTGGATATAAAAAATTCTTCTACCAAACATTTCTCAATGAATGATTCATTCATATTGTTGAAATATTCACATGCACTTGACCAAGGATATTCAAAAGCATTTTCCACATAAAATGATCTGACAGGATTTTGAAGTATATAAACTAGTAGTGTTACAAGATAACTTTCGTCCTGAATAAGAGTTGATTTAAACCTGTCCTCAAATACATAGCCCTTAGAATTTGTAAGTTTTCTGTAATAATTCCCGAAGTGACCATTAAGACTCCTCATAAACTGAGAAAGATTACCGGAACTATTTTCTAGAGCGATATGAAAATGATTGTCCATAATACAGTAGGCAAATACTTTAATATCAAATTCTGTTGACTTTTCTGCCATTAATTTTATATATTTCTCCTTCAATTTTTTATTTGAAAAAATTTTTTGTTTGTTTAATCCCCTATTCATCACATGATGAAAAGCACCATGCCATGTTAATCTTGCTGTTCTCATAGTAGCTACTCCTATTTGTTAACAAAAAAGGAACCGTCCCCAAAATGTTTCATTTTTTCCAGAAGTCGGGGAGATTTGGGTAGTGAAAAGCCGGGAGGTTATTTGTGAAGTTTGGTTTGTTCTTTATATGAAAATTTCCGGAGGGGTTCCCACCTTTATCTATTTCATCCGATTCAAAGCCGTATAGCTTGTTCAGAATATATTGAGGTAATCCGTTCATTTGTTCGATCCCAATCAATTCAGAAATATCTGTAATCCTTATCTTGTTATCTGGAAATCTTGTTATCTGGACAACCACATCAACTGCCCGGCTGATAACATGCCTTACTGCTTCGATCCTCATCTCCATCCCCTGAAGGAACATATTTTCCAAAGCAAACAATGCATCTTCACAATTATTTGCATGAAGAGAACTCATCCCTGAATGTCCTGAATTAAAAGCTCTCATAAGATCAAAAACCTCCCCCGATCTTACTTCTCCCAGAATTATCCATTCAGGAAACATTCGAAGGGAATTTTTTACAAGATCACGAAGTGAGATCGATGTATCATCTTCATAGTAGGCCTTTTTTGTTTCCAGAGGAGACCAATAAGGATTTTGAATATCCAACTCCCTCGCATCTTCAATGGTAACGATAATGTCCTTATCACTTATAAATCCGCATAGAAGGTTAAGAAGTGTGGTTTTCCCTGTCCCCGTCCCTCCCGAGATTATTATGTTTTTCCCCAACTTTACAATTATTCGCAGGATCTCAATTCCGGCTTGATCAATAGAACCAAACTCTAAAAATTTATTGAACGTGAGTTTTGTCTTCGGAAATTTTCTTATTGATATACATGCCCCATTAATGTAAACAGGTGAGATCAGGATGTTGATCCGTGAGCCATCGGCCAGCCTCCCGTCAAGGATCGGGTAATCAAAATTAAGCTTTTTTTTTAAATGCTGTGCGATCGTATTACATGCAACAATAAGATCTATATCTTCCTCCCACGACCGTTCCACTGACTCAAGGCCTTTCCCGAATCTTTTAATGAACACTTTGTCTTTCCCATATATAAAAATATCTGTCACACTTTCATCATTGATAAGATCACTTATTGGATTAAGGACAATACCGATCTGATCAAGTGACGAAAAAGTGTTTGAATGCTCCATTATTTGAAAGATTCAAGAACAGAGAATAGTAGAAACCAGATATCTTTAAATACATCTTTAAGTCCGGAGGATCTCCCCGTTCCGAATCTGTAATAAAAATATTTGCCGGTTCTTTTATTCTTAAAATATATTTCAACAAGAGCCCCCGGAAGTGATGATGAAGTTTTTTTATCCTCAACATCCAGAAGAAAAACCCCTATTTCGATTGAAGATGATTTAGAGATCCTTATCTTCTTTTCCCTTAATATATTTTTCAGGGATCGGAT
>DBOL01000087.1 GCA_002299555.1 Candidatus Aminicenantes bacterium UBA647 | reverse complement strand
ACCTTAACTATATCCGGTTTCTTACTCATACTACCCTCCATGGAATAACTACCTGTTAGTATATAATTTAAATATTATTGAAAAATGAAAAATTTAATTATTACATTACCAGGGCATATCCGATCTTAAGGAAGAATGTCCTGTCTGCTCTTGTCAGGTCAATTCCTTTCATACCATATTGGTTGTCAGAGTACCCTATGAATAATACTGTCTGAGGATTTATTTTATAAGAGAACAGGAATTGGGTGAATATTGCCTTCGTCTTCTCATCGACAGGCACGATATAGAGTCCTGTATTTCTGTCTATATGGGTATATTGAATAATGGCCCTGACAAATGTTCTGATGTTCAGATTGTAAACGAATTTTGTCTGAAGAAGATTTGCCGTGTAGACCTTATTCCCCTCATATGTAAAATGTTCATAAATGTGACTGAGATTGACATTCAGATTTCTCCCCAGTCCGAGTTCAACACCCGGCATAATCTGGAATGACTTACCTGAGCGGATATTCGTATAATCTATGACACTCCCATATTGGGTATATAGGAAGTAGTATAAACCCCCTTTCGGTTTCATTTCGGCATAGAACTGAAGGTAGTTCTTGTCAAAGGTCTCTCCATTGTACACTTCTTTTGAAATATTGATTGCCATTTGAGCAACAGTTTGCAGAGGCCCCTGGTATGTAAAATTCCCATACAACTTCTGGTCGGTCATTTCCCCATCCTGGTCGGTAATATACCATCCCCTCAGGGTAAATGAGATCTGGTTGAACCAGCCTCCCCTCTTCCCCCAGATAACGGGACGGATCAATACATCAAATTTTCTATAATCTACCCGCGGGATAAATCCCGAATCAGCCCTGAATCCTGCAGACAGATCTGTATATTGAACCTGATAAACAAGGTTCCTGGAATAATGGACAAAATCGGCAAAAATAGCATTCCCACCAAAATCACCAGTTTCCTGCCCATAAGCTGACGCAATATCTTCTGGATATTCCGTCTGAGATCTCAAAAACTGGACATTCAGGGTTTTCGATCTTCCAAATCTGAAAAACCCGTCTCCACCTACAACATGGTTAGAATATTCATCTCCTTCTCTTCCGGTATACAGAACTCCAAGAGCGGAACCACTCCCGATATCTCTTCTGTAGCGGAATACCCCGTTGTAAACATCGTCAACAATTGTATGAGATGATGATCCCTGATTTGACGGAATTATTAAATTATTGAACTTATCCCTTGTTGTATATACTCCCAAAGCATTTCTCCCGATCTTACCGGTAAGTTTACCTCCCCAATATGGATCGAAAACTGTCCGTGTAAAAATGGCTTCAAGAGGGGTCAGGAAAAAATCCGCTCCTTCGAGAAAGAAAGGTCTTTTCTCAGGGTACCGTATTGCATACCTGTTATTGACTTCAAGCTCCTGAACATCAGCTTCCACCTGGGAGAAATCGGGGTTGATAGCCGCATTCAACACCAGGTTCGAAGTTATGCCCCACCGTGCGCTTATTCCGGGTTCTGCTTCAACTTTTCCACTCACCAGGCTCCCGTTCGGGAACTCGTCGATCTTATCAGTTCTCACCATGGTAAGTGTCGGATCGAACTCAAGGTTCTTTCCTGGAGATAACCCTACAAATCCCGTGGCTTTATTGAATTGGCAGAGGATACAATTTCTATCGCGGTCCCTCACATGAGTGCTCATCCTGTGCCTGGCATTTCTCGGGTATGACCTGTCCGCTTCTATTCCCCAGGTTTGAACTCCTTTCTCCTTTGGAAATCTTAATTGGTTCAAAGGAATTGCAACTTCTACAACGTATCCGAATTCAGTAATCTTACCGGCTGAAACCCAGATCGCATCCCATGAAAAATCTTCATAACCCTCCATTTCTGAAAAAATCGCATCAGCCTGAACTCCGAGCGGATTCACTCTGAATTGAAATGCACGCCTTTCATCGTTAAAGGTATCAAGCATAAAACTGATATGATCATCCTGAATGAATGTATTTATACTATCCCTGTCCATCAGATGTGCACGGATCTTCTTCGGGTCAGGATCATAGCAGACAAATGCTATATAGAAATTCTTTTCATCAAAAGTAACCATAACATCAGTTTTAACAGGTGGTTTGGTAGCATCGCCCGGGGACCATTCATAATCTATCCCTATTTTTTCCGGATGAGTCCAGGCTTCTTCATTAAGGACTCCATCGATGTTGATCTTTGACACAGCCTTTGAAACTTTGAAATTCCTGACAGGAGGATATTCCTTTTCCACCTTCTTCTGTTCCTGTCCAAAGTTAAAATTAAAAATAAGTGAAAAAAACAACAGAAAAATTATACCTTTAAAAGTTGGTTGCAATAATCTCATGATGATCCTCCTGACAAAATATTAAACGAAATTTTTGATAAAAAGTTTTAATATTTTAAAACTGAAACAAATGGGGGACGGTTCCTTTTTTGTTAACAAAATTACTATTTGTTAACAAAAAAGGAACCGTCCCCAAAATGTTAACACTCTATTTATTTAATTGTTTAAGGATTATCTCTATCGCCTTATCCAGTTGGGGGTCTTTACCTTCCAGCCTGTCCGTTAGAGTATTCTTTATATAAACATCAGGTTTTACTCCTGTTTTTTCAAGATCCTTCATGTCGAGAGAATAACATCCCCATGATGGTAATCTGTAGAACGAGCCGTCAACCAATGATTTCCCGGAAGTGAATATGATCCACCTGTATGTTTCAGTCCCGACTATCTTTCCGAGTTTCAGTTCTTTGAAACCCGATGCCGTCATCTCTGCATCACTTAAAGATTGTTCATTAATAAGCATGACGATCGGTTTGGAGGCAGGTGAAAAATTTGGTTGAGGTCCATATTTCCCCCCTCTGTATTTCCAATATGAATAAGCTTTCTGACTCAGGAATCTCAAAACATCATCGTGAACATTTCCCCCGCGATTATATCTGAGATCCAGGATCAGAGCATCTTTCTTATACCATTCTGTAGACATATCGATTAAAAAATTATTTAACTCTAACCCACCCATGTCTTTCATATATACATAGGCGATCTTCTTATCACTTTTTTTGTCAACTCTTTTTTGATTCGTCTCGATCCATTTGTTATATAGATGTTTCCTGATCTCCCTGTTTGATACAGGATGGATATTTACAGAAAATTTCCCTTCTCCTCTTTTGAAAGTTAGTTCAAATTCATTTTCAAGAGAAGGATTTGAAAAATAGAACTCTCTGTTCATTGATTTATCAACAGTAATACCGTTAACACGCTCAAGTATATCCCCCTTCCTCAGATCGATCTCTTTCTTATCGGCAGGAGAATACTGAAGAATATTGAAAACCTTATAAGGATCTTCATTATCAAACATTATCCCGGTTTCTGATGAATACATTTTATAGTGAGTTTTTTCCTCTTTCCCATTAGAATAAAAACGAAGGTGGGATGAGTTTAGTTCACCCAGCATATCATTAACAAGAAGTCTGAGATCTGATCTTGATGTAAGATAAGTGAGGTACCGGGAATATTTTACTTTCATTTTTCCCCAATCAACTCCATGAAAATTATCATCATAATAATTTATTTCAAGGTTTGCCCATGTTTCACGGAACATCTGTGAGAATTCTTCTTTTAAATTTCTTCTAAACCTGTAATTCAATTTCAACGGAGTAAATTTATTCCCTTTCAGATCCAGAGATCCGATCTTCCCCTTAATCAGAGCAAAATATTTTTTCCCGGATTTAAGGACATGATAGTCATCGCTTGCAGGACCCTTTATCATTTTGGTCTTGTTTTTTTCAAAAGATTCAATTTCAGTTTTATATAAATGGGATCCATCCCCTTCATGATCAGACAGATAAAAAACGATCAATTTTTCTCCCTCCAGAAAAACTGCAGGTGTGGACTGACTGCCGGTCAAAGGAGATATCTGCAACCATCTCTTTCCCATTTTATCAAAATCGATATTGACAATTATGGACGGAGTTTCTTTTTCTTTCTCCTTCTTATCCTTTCCTTTCTTTTTTACTTCTTTAAAAAGATCGTTCCATTTGTCGGATCTGAACTTATCTGAGAACTTCTGAAGTGGAAGAGAGTATATTTTTGATTCTCCTCCTCCACGTGGATATTGTGGTTTGTACCTGTCTGCAGTAAAGAATAAATATTTCCCGTCTGGTGACCAGAAAGGCTGAGCTTCGGTAACACCGGTATCGGTGATATTAATTGTCTCCCCTTTCACCATATTGTGAATAAAAATATCCTGCTCAAAATTTCTATAAGCAGTAAACACAATAAATTTATCATCAGGGGAAAAATAAGGTGTAGAATTGTAGAATCCCCATAGTTCATCTTCTGCAATTACTTTAGATGAAAAATTTGTCAGGTCCAGTGTCTTTACAAATTTTTTCCCACTGAGATAAACAGCCTTATCTCTTTTCGAATTTAATGAAATATTTCGGTCAT
Source organism: Candidatus Aminicenantes bacterium UBA647 (assembly GCA_002299555.1). Taxonomy (GTDB): domain Bacteria; phylum Acidobacteriota; class Aminicenantia; order UBA2199; family UBA2199; genus UBA647. The sequence continues at coordinate 4,876 of DBOL01000087.1, read as the reverse complement.
CCATTTGAAGATCAGTGATCCGGATCTCTCTTCCATTTTCAAATCTGAAGAGATCAAGATAACCGTTAACAGTCTGATTAAAAAGGAGTGACCTGCTGTTGCTCATCCACTTTACTTCAACTACTCTCCCTTTTGGATCTGTATCCATTTTTTTCACAAATTTTCCCTTAATATCGGATACAAATAATTCACCTCTCGATACAAACGCTATCTTTTTCTCATCAGGGGAAATATCAAAATTGCTAACCTTCTCTGATATATTGAAATCTTTCGAAAGTTTTAATCGATTGTTTTTATAAAGATCGATCTCTATTCCCGATACAATTTTACTCTTTGTGTCATAAAAAAATAGTTCATACCCTTTTTCAAAAACCACTTTTGATCCGTCTGCACTAACCTGGGGATACTTGATCGCATCTTTGAAATTTGTAAGTCTGACCTTTTTTCCATTTTTAAGAACATGAAGATTATACTCATTCGTACCTTCATCGGAAGCAAAATAAACATTCCCTTTCGTATCAATGGAATGCCAGAGGTCCTTACCAATGTAATTTGTATGTGAGATCAATTTTTTTGTCTCAGGATTATATGATTTAATGTCGGGATTATAATCTCCTTTATACCTTTTCCTTGAAGCAAATCTAAGACTTTCCGAGGTATCTGTAAAATAGAGAGCAGGAGAGAGTGGATCCTCTACGATATTATGAACAGTATTAAAAAAGTTTTTAAATATCCTTACGGGTGTTCCCCCATCTCTGCCGACTTTGTAAGCAGAAAAATTGTTATGCCTCATCGAAGTAAAATATATATGACCAGAATCCCATGACCAGGAATCAACTACGTCAGAAGAGTCATGAAATGTCAGTTGCTCAATTTTTCCACCTTCAACAGGAATTATATATACATCGGAATTCCCTCCCTGAGTAGAAGAAAATGCTATACATTTCCCATCCGGTGAGAACCTCGGATAGAGCTCTTCACCTTCCATGGCTGTCAATCTGTATGCAGTCCCGCCTTTCGAAGATACTATCCAAAGATCACTGTCATAACTGAAAACAACTTTTAATCCATCAGGACTCAGCCCGGGCGTTCTCAGAAAATAGACATCACCGGCCGCCGGCAGTGATGAAGCAACAATTGCTATAGCTATTACAAAAATTGAAAATTTAGTGATCTTATTCATAGATCCTCCTTTGGTTAATTATATAATTACGAAATTAATATGAAAAGGATTTCTATGACAATGCCAACATAATTATTTTCAATACACCCAACTCTTCATCCAACCGGGGACGGTCTTTTAATTTTTTAATATTTATTCTCACTAACCTTCTATTTTTCTAAATATGAATTTCAACTTCTATAAGTTCCCATTCTTCGTCTTCATTTTCGATCAGCTGATATAGTTTCTTGTTTTTTATAGACCATGGAAATGCACGAAAAGCTGACTTCATAACGAACGGGATAAATACTTTTTTCACAAACTTCCCCTTAAGATCAAAAACCAGGAATTCAATATTGTCCCCTTCCCAATTGTAGGTCATTACATAAATTAGCCCACCACTGGCATAAAGATTCAGGATAGCCGGATAATACTCCGGAAATTTTGCCCGCTTCTTGATCTCATCTGCATAGCTTTTTGTCTGTGGGTTATTATAGAGATCATCAATAAACTTTTTTTTGTTTTTTTTCCTGAATTTAATCTTTTCGTATTCCCTTTTAATTTCCAGTATTTTTTTTGCCTCGCTATCATAAACATCAATCTTAAACTTGGTTCCATTCACAACATAAAGCTTGTTATCAATCACATTGTAGTTGAGGGTTGAATCAAAAAACTTTATTACTCCTTTTGCGAAACTATTATCATTCAATTTTTTAATTATATTTTTCTGTTTTTTCAATTCTGAATCATACAGATTTATCAGAATACTGGTATTACCTTCTTTTCCTATTTCCATCCCTCTTCCGATAAAATATTTCCCGAGAGGAATGAATCCACCGGTCAGGGAGGAATTTGTCTTCGTCTCTTTAATGAACTCCCCATCAACCGAATAGATTGAAAGCTTCCCCTGACTGTTAACGTAGATCTTGTTACTATTTAAAGATATCCCTATATATCTGGCAAACTCACGAGGCCCTTCACCTTTCTTCCCGAATTTTTTTATTAGTTCAAAACTTTTAAAAGAATATATATTGATCGCAATCCCTTCAGTAATATATATATGGTTTTCATCCATTTCCATTCTGTCTGGATTCAACAGCTCCGGGAAAGTTGCAATGACTCTACCGGAAGCAAATGTAGAAACAAGAAATATAAGTGCAACAGTAATAATTATTTTTTTCATTATCTCTCCTTATTGTAGATACATTTTTTATATCCGCCTGGGGACGGTCCTTTAAAACTTTAATTCTTTCAGATCAGGGTATGTAAAGAAGCGGACTTTTCTCCCCTCTCTGATAATAAATCCATTCTTAAGATGTCTGAAGTCAGAGCTTAATGACCACTCCACCTCTTTAAAATCTTTCAGCATTACAAGTCCCTCACCTTTAAACTTGTAGATCTTATCAAGTTCTATTGGATCACTATTTGTAAAGCTGGTAAAAAATGTAATATTCTCCGGCCCTCTCCTTATAAATCCTTTTTTTATTTTTCCAGGATCAAAACTGGTGATTTCAAGGTTTTCAAGATCGATCATTAAAAACTTTTCTATTATTTCATCTTTGTATTTTCTTCCATAAAGAAATTTGAATCCCAGCCTGTTCAGGTCATTACGCCCATTATTATGATTATAGAAGTTACCGCGCTCCTCCTTTACCCTTTTAACTATTTCATACCCTGATTCAGAGAATTTTCCAAATTGAAAATGCCCCTTAGTATAGGTGACAAGCATTTCATTTGAATACACAGGATTTAATTCCGATCTTGTCACCTCTTTATAATTCCCATCTTCATCAACTGAATAGATAGTGAGGCCGGCTTTTTTAATATAGTATCCGACCCATAACCTCTTATTGTTAACTTCAGCAACACCACAAAATTGAGAATAGTTAAAAGAAGTTTTCACCTTTTTTACTTCGGAAGTCTTAATGTTGAAAAAAACAAGCTCTGTACCTCCCTTCTTTTTTGAATGCTTTTTCCCCTCTTTCTCAAAAAATACCAGATAATTTTTATACCCATACATCAACCTGGCAAGATGTTTATTCTCTTCAGGGACATATACATCTTTTACTTCGAAATTTGTTTTATCTATTTTTAAAATCTTTCCATCATAATTCCTGTGCCTGTAAGAAATAGTATAGAGCGATCCATTCCATTCGTAAGAACCCCACCATAACCATATTGGGAAAGAATCTCCTATTTCCCTTTCTCCACCTTTATCGATCACAGTTGTCTTAACCATATTGTTTTTAAGCACTGCACCTTCTTCAGTAATATAGAACGATTCATAATAGGGATAAATACTGCTGTTTAAGGCAAAGTAAGACAATAGCATCCCGGCAAGGAACAGAGGAACAAATAGAATAGAGAATCTTTTCATATACCTTTTCGGGGACCTTATGTCATATTTTTTAAACCCGTAAAACAGAGAGATCGTAAAAGGTATAGCCAACAGGAATCCAAGGACCGGTACCATATCTGAATTGAATGGATAATGCCCTTCGACAGTAAAAACAGAAAGCTTAAAACTCATTGATTTTCCAAAATAGTTAATAGTAACCAGCCATGCTATCAGGTTTGCAGCAACTATTAAGAAAAAGAATGAAAACAGTGTAAATAAAGAGTTCGCTACAAAATTTCCCCTGAGTACTGAAAAAGAAGTAGATACAAGAAACAGGGAAAAGTAGAGTGAGTTGAACAGAACTGGAGTTATCAGGAACGGGTCGGAAGCACTCAAAGACAATAGGATAAGATAGACCAGATATAATAATATCAGAACTGCTAAGCGGGGAAGGATCTTGATCATTAATAATTTCGCTCTGGAGAAAGGCAATGTGAGCATATACTCAAAACCATTATTCCTGATCTCATTCGAGAACATCGATATCCCGAAAAAGAATGAGAAGATGAAAATAAATAATTGATAAAAAATGAGGAAGTATTCTGTAAAATTAAATTTATAATCACCGAAAACAGACCTGATCTTGAAGACCAGAATCAGAAAACCCATTAGTAGAAAAAAAAGTGTTGCTTGTTTTATAATTTCTTTAAATTCTTTTTTTAACATACCTGCCTCCCAAAAAAGCTTTGATAATATCAGTTAGTCCCACATCTTCAACAAACAATTTTTTGTCCTTAACCATCTCCTCCTCAAACGGAAAAACAAAATACTCACTTCCAAATGGTGTATTCCTTGAATAAAAGGTTGGCAGATCTATCTTCTCCGGCATATCAGAAGAGATCTTTTTAACCTTTTTCAATAAAACCGATCTCTCCTCGTCAATTATTATTTCACCCTCATCCATAATAATAACTCTCTCCGGAATCCTCCCTGTTTCTGTAAAAGTATGGTTAACCATTATGATCGTTGTATTTGATCCTTCCAGCAATCCGATTAGTGCCTCAATAAAAACATCTCTGATATATGGATCTACAAGATAAAAAACCTCATCGATCAGAAGGAGTTCAGGCTTTTGAGAGATAAGTAGTGAAAGATGATAGATCGCCCTTTCTCCGGAGGACAATCCGGATATTTTCCTGTCCATATCCATTCCAAGATGATCAAGTATGGAATGATCAAATTTATCTATCCCGAATATTTTCGAATGAAACCTGACCCCTTCTTTCAGGTTAAGATCCTGAAACATACTCATTTTATCCGTTATTATGCCTATTTTTTTTTTAGACAGATCATTATAATTTATAGATCCATTATCA
>DBOL01000050.1:15567-15705 GCA_002299555.1 Candidatus Aminicenantes bacterium UBA647 | reverse complement strand
AGTCCCCCCGGGATTTATTATATTACATTAAAGAATAACCTACAATTAATCCTGAAACAACTATGGATATCATACTCATAAGCTTTATCAGGATGTTCAGAGAAGGTCCTGAAGTGTCTTTAAGAGGATCACCTACAG
>DBOL01000050.1:0-15272 GCA_002299555.1 Candidatus Aminicenantes bacterium UBA647 | reverse complement strand
TCTTTAAGAGGATCACCTACAGTATCACCCACCACTGAAGCTCTATGTGCTGGTGAGCCTTTTCCTCCAAGATTTCCCCTTTCTATATATTTTTTTGCATTATCCCATGAACCACCTGTATTTGCCATGAAAATTGCGAGAATGAATCCTGAGCCAAGTGCTCCGACCAGGAGTCCCATAACACCTGAAACACCCAATATAAGTCCTGTGATTATCGGAGTTAAGATCGCAAGTGTAGAAGGCAGGATCATCTCTTTTTGTGCACCTTTTGTAGAGATCAATACACATCTCTGGTAATCAGGTGTTGCTTTGCCTTCAAGAATTCCGGGAATTTCCCTGAATTGTCTGCGAACTTCATCTACCATAGCTGATGCAGCTCTGCCGACAGCCTGCATTGTAAGTCCGGAAAAAACGAATGACATCATAGATCCGATAAAAACACCTACTATAACCTTTGGATTCATAAGATTTACATTAAATATCTCCATGAACTGATCAATAGTGATATGGCTTATCTTATCAACAATGCCAGTTGTTCCCTCGGTAATAACACTGTTAATTGAAGTTACTATTCTTTCCGGAAGCTCTCCGCCATGATCGATTATATGCTTCATACCCATTTTGATCTCTTCAATATATGCAGCGAGGAGAGCGAGAGCTGTCAATGCGGCAGACCCTATAGCGAATCCCTTTCCAGTTGCAGCGGTTGTATTTCCAAGTGAGTCCAGTGCATCAGTACGTTCTCTTACTTCTTTGCCTAATCCTGCCATCTGAGCATTTCCACCTGCATTATCAGCAATTGGTCCATATGCGTCAGTTGCAAGTGTAATTCCAAGTGTGGAAAGCATACCAACAGCAGCAATTCCAATTCCGTATAATCCAAGCATTGAATTTTCGAAACCACCTGCAAAGGCAAAAGCTCCGAGAATTCCAATTGCAATCGTTAGAACCGGTATTGCTGTTGAGATCATCCCTGTAGCAAGACCACCTATGATAAGTGTTGCTTCACCGGTCTTAGCCTTCTCGGCAATCTGTATTGTAGGCTTGTATCCGTCAGAAGTATAATATTCAACACTTTTGCCGACTATTATACCAACGATCAGACCTACAACTATAGATCCGAAAATACCAAAATATTCGGGAAGGAGCATTTTTACAGAGAAATATGAACCTACTATTATCATTACCGAACTGATGTTAACTCCGAATCCAAGTGAAGACAGAAGTTGTTTCTGTGTTGCGCCTTCTTTGGTTCTTACCAGAAAGATACCGATAACCGATGCGATAATTCCTATTCCGGCAATAACCATCGGCAGAATAACAGCATTTATCTGCAAACTCTCTTTAATAGAAAGAAAAGCCGATGCACCCAATGCAGCTGATGCAAGTATTGAACCGGCATATGATTCATACAGATCCGCTCCCATTCCGGCTACGTCTCCGACATTGTCTCCCACATTATCAGCAATGGTTGCAGGATTTCTGGGATCATCCTCCGGAATTCCGGCTTCAACTTTCCCGACAAGGTCTGCTCCGACATCGGCAGCTTTGGTGAAAATACCACCGCCAACTCTTGCAAAAAGAGCCTGAAGAGAGGCTCCCATGCCAAAAGAAAGCATTGTAACTGTAGTTACTATAAGTGAATAATCCAACCAATAATATAGGACAAGAAACCACAAAGCTATATCAATTAGTCCGAGACCAACTACAACCAGCCCCATTACCGCTCCACTTCTAAATGCAACTTTAAGAGCTTTATCAAGTGATTTTCTTGCCTGATTTGTAGTTCTTGCTGAAGAAAGTGTAGCTGTTATCATTCCGATGAATCCTGCAAGTCCTGAGAAAAATCCACCCGTAAGAAAAGCGAAAGGTGTCCATTTTGACTGAACCTCAAGTCCGAATGATAGAAATCCAAGAAAAATAAATGCAATACCGAAAAATATCAACACTATTTTATATTGTTGTCTCAGGTATGCCCGTGCACCTTTTCTAACTGCCTCTGCAATCTCGACCATTCTATCAGTACCTTCACTCAGCTTCATAATGTTCCTATAGAAACCATAAGCAAAAATGAGAGCTATAACAGCCGCAGCAGGAGCAATTAAAAATAATAGAAAATTATCCATTTGTTTCTCCTTTTGAAATCCCGATTTTATTGTTAAATTTAACCGGGGTTGAGTTCAGTAATTTTAAAATATTTTCAGCTTATTGTCAATCTGATAAACAGGAGGTTACCTTTTAAATATTTTGAATTTCAGCAGGCCGAAGTACTCCCTTACTACCAACCTGAGATTCCTGACCCTCTGCTTGATTGAACCTGCCTGGTACACTTCTGATCTGTCCATTTTTACAACTTTGTAATTATCCAGGCTCAAGTGATCAATGATCACCTCTGATCTCTTCTGATGATACGGGGAAGTGCATACGATAATATCTTTATAATTATTTTCTTTTATAATATTTTTCGTGTAAATAAAATTCTCGAAAGTAGTCTGGCTATTCCCCTCGAATAAAATATGGTCTGAAGCCACACCTTTAGCGATTAGAAAATCTCTGAACATTTTTATTGCAGGGCTTTTTTTATACAAACTTCCATCACTTACAAGGATTGTCATTTCTTTTGTTTTATATATATCAACTGCCTGTTCCAAACGCTCTTCTGTACTGACGCCTATTTCATTCCCGGCTTTTAATCCGCCCCCCAGAACAAGAAGCATATCACCTGATTGTTTCTCAATGCTATTTCCTGAATCAAGTGGTTCAAGTAATATCAGATAAACATCTGTAAGGAGGAAAAGCAAAAACAGGAAAAAGAAAATAAGTGATAATATCTTTAACTTTTTCATTTTCAGATTCCGGGAATTTTATATTTGTGGATAAACTCTGTATTAATCATTTCCGTATTCAGCAACAAATTCAGAGATACTCTTAAGGTTGAGCTTTCTCCTGAGTATAAACCCTACTCCAATTCCAAGCTCAAAAATTGTAAGTACCTTAAGAACTATAAACCCGACTACAGGAATATAGTTCAAGATCAGATATACAACAACTCCGATCAATATAAAAAATGCAGGTGAAAAAACAGACAGGTTTAATTTACTTACTATTTTCTGCCCTATAGAATAATATAATACAGTTCGACCGAAGATAAGAATACACATAAGTAATATCAGCAGGATCAGTAATATCGGGATTCCAATATACAAAAAGCTCAATATAATCGATATAAGGAAAAATATGATAAACGCGAGAACAGATAGAATTCCCAGCGATCCGATCCGTAGAGTGTTGTCACTAAGAAGCTCCTCTGCTTTTTTCACCCTGATCGGAAGTATACCGAAAATTATCAATGAAATGATCAGGGATATTATTAAGAATATGGCCTTAAGCAGATTGATGGTTTTTGAATTAAAGACAAAAGAGGTCAATGAGGTATCAATTTTTTTAAATGAAAAGTTTATATTATGAATATCACCTTTGATATTATCCTCATTTTTCCCATTAAGAGAACCACCGAGTACTATCAGATCCCCGCCAATAGTACAATTGTCTCCCAATTCCACTATTGAACCTATACATACAACATCTTTACTTACTTTTCCATTCAGTTTAAGTGATCCACCGATCTTTATAAGGGATTTTTCAACGATTCCGTTTATGATAATATTTTTTCCAAAAGAGACCAGATTGTTCTCTATAGCCTTATTATAAACTTTTGTTTTCCCGTTGAGCTGATCTGAAAATCCGTTTACGGATATCAGTATTAGAAAAATCAACAGAATTGAGATCTTTTTAATCATTAGTTTTGTCTGGAATCTCTGATCTTAATAAAAACTTTATTGTATATCAGATAAGATAACATTATAAGGATGAAAGCAAATATAAGACCTGTAACTTCCACACCGATTTTTATATTCAGCAACACTTCCAGAAGTGTATTTATAGCTTTAAAGATCGCAAACAGACTGGAAAAAACAAGGGATACAAACTTAACTATGCTTGAAATGATAGAAGTTGCCTGGTTTTTTGTCAATTGAAAAGCCTGTATCATGCTATCGTTCGCAAAATCAAAATAAATATATATTCCTGCAATAAGCAACATGAAACTTGCAGCGATCAGAGTAACAAGTGATGCAACATGCGAAAATTTTGGAAAGAGTTTTGCCATAACATATTTTTCGATCTCACCTGGCGGCTCAATAAGTGAAGGTTCTTCAAGGACTCCTTCAAGTAATTCAAAATTCCTTAAAGTGCTTTTGCATTTATCACAAGACAGAATATGATCTCTTGTTAAAGAATATTCTACATTATTTAGAGACTTTTCCAGGTATCCTAATATTTTTTCATTGCTTAAACATTTCATTTTTCAACATCTCCATTTTTAAGATCTCTTTTGCTTTGAAAATTCTGTTTTTTACAGTTCCAACCGGGAGGCCCGTGAAATCTGCTATCTCATCATACTTGAGTCCCTGCAGATATCGTAACAGGATCAATTCACGATATTTCACAGGAATAGTATCTACAACTTTCCATACAATGCTTTTTATCTCTTCCTTCTCCAGATTATGATATCCATCCTTTATTTGTGTACCGGTATGGTCAAGGATCTGTTTTTGTTTAATATCTTTTGCATCCAGAGAATCAATCTTAACCTGATTCTTTCTTATATGATCAATAACCTGGTTATAACAGATACGATAAGCCCATGTTGAGAATTTATATTGAAAATTATACTTATAGATCACTGTATATATCTTGATAAAGAATTCCTGTGTTAATTCCTTAGAGGATTCTTCATCACGAATCATCCTGTAAATAAAATTGTAAATTCTTCTGTTATATTTCTTCATCAATTTTTCAAAAGCCCTCTTATCTCCTTTTAATATCTCTTTAATAAGGGACTGATCCTCATCTAATTTCATTTTACGTTTTTAAAAGTGGAAAGTTTTCATTTAAGTTCAATAATATCAACTTCGCCCTCTATTTTCAATTTGAAAAAATCTTCCGGCAGTATTATGTTTTTTTTATATTCTGAAAAAATATAGACGATATCTACACCAGTAGGATCCTTTTGTACAATTCTATCCGGGAGTAAGTCTTCATTAAAATATATTTTGAAATCCGCACCTTCTTCTTCATTTACAAAATGTATCTGCCTGCCTTTTGTATCAATACTAATATCTTCGGTCAACTCCTCTGTGTACAATAATTGGAATATCCACAATTGTGTTTTCTTTGTCAGTTTGCCTCTGGTTACCTGTTCATCTTCAACATCATAATATTCAAACGAGTCATCTGATAATATCCATATTTTAAGATCAGGTTCCAGGTATTCCCATTTGATCTTCTCTATGTCACGAAAGGTCATCACACCTCTCTCCTCTATCTCCAATATTGAGTCATTAATAACCTGATTTGTAAATTTAACAGAGAATGGTTTTATATTGTCGATTTTTTTCCTGATTTTATACAGAAAATCGCTATTGCTTTCAGGGGATAGGAAAAGGCTTAACATTAAGATAGAAAATATTACTTTCTTAAGCAATTGTAACGCCCAGTGCTATTGAATTTACTTTGTCGATCTCATTCTCATTTCTGGATGGGATCAGGATAGGTATCCTGGCTCCCATAACAATATGAGCAACCTGTCTCTTCATGTAGAACATAAAACACTTACCAAGAAGATTCCCGGATTCTATATTTGGCATCACCATAATCCGGACATTGCCGGCAACAGGATTTTCTATTCCCTTCATGGCGGCTGATTCCCTGGAAATGGCAATATCAAAAGCGAGAGGGCCATAGACATCACACCCGGTTATTTCTCCATCTTTGTTCATTTTTGTGAGGATCTCAGCATCAGTTGTTGCAGGCATTGAATCTTTTACTGATTCAATTGCTGCCATGATTCCGACTTTCGGGTTCTCATAACCAAGCTCATGAAAAACTTTGACACTATTTTCAATTAATTGTTTTTTTTGACTGACATCCGGCAATATAACTATCCCTCCGTCTGTAAGTCCGATAAATCCGTGATTGGGATCAAGAGGATCTTCCATAATAAGAACATCGGAAAGCAGGTTGCCGGTTCGAAGCCCTTTTTCTTTGTCAAGAACAGGCTTTATTAATTTTGCTGTAGGAAGAAATCCTTTTAGTATTACATTAACTTTTTTCTGATTTGCAAGTTCAACTATTTTTTCTGCAGATTCTTCAATTGTCTGGCAATCGACAATTTCATGATCAGAAGGGTCTCCCCCATTTTCTGAGATCATATGAGTGATCTTTGATCTGTTGCCTGTTAAAATAAAATCTGCGATTCCATCCTGCTTTGCGTTTATTATTGTCAGGATCGAATTCAGATTCTCCGGAACTGGAACACCGATTACCATCCCTTTTTTTTTCTTTGCATTGGATATCAGATCATTGAAGTTTTTAATCATTTTGTCCCCTTAATTACATTCCCTGGGACATCATTTTTACAAAATCGCTATTGGTTTTGGTCTTACTAAGTTTGCCAATTAACAATTCCATTGCATCAACTTCGCTCATCTGAGAAAGTACTTTTCTAAGTATCCAGATCTTATTCAGTTCTTCCTGCTCGATAAGCAGCTCTTCTTTTCTTGTACCTGATTTAAATATATCTATAGCCGGGAATACTCTCTTGTCAACAAGTCTTCTATCCAGATTGAGCTCCATGTTTCCGGTACCTTTGAACTCTTCAAAAATCACCTCATCCATTCTGCTTCCTGTATCAACAAGTGCTGTCGCAAGAATTGTCAAACTGCCGCCCTCTTCAATATTTCTGGCAGCTCCGAAGAATTTTTTGGGTTTTGTAAGGGCGTTTGCATCAACACCACCTGATAAAACTTTACCGGATGGAGGTGTTATCGAGTTGTGAGCTCTTGCAAGTCTTGTTATCGAATCAAGTAGTATCACAACATCTTTTCCCATTTCAACCAGTCTTTTTGCTTTTTCAATTACTATTTCAGCAACCTTCGTATGTCTCATTGGAACTTCATCAAAAGTAGATGAAATAACTTCTCCCTTAACACTTCTTGCCATATCAGTAACTTCTTCAGGTCTTTCGTCAATAAGGAGAACTATCAAGTTTATCTCAGGGTGGTTAATTGCGATCGATTTGGCTATCGATTGAAGGATCATTGTTTTACCGGTTCTTGGTGCAGCTACAATAAGTCCTCTCTGCCCTTTCCCGATCGGAGTTAGAAGATTCATTACTCTTCCGGTTGTATCTTCGGGAGATGTTTCCAGCGAAATCTTTTCATCCGGATAAAGTGGTGTCATTTTTTCAAATCTCCGGTTTTTTCTATACTTCACAACATAATCAGGATCTTCGGAATTGACAGCTTCAACGCTAAGGAGAGCAAAATATTTTTCACCACCTTTTGGAGGTCTGACAGAACCGGAGATAGTATCACCGGTACGAAGATCAAACTTGTTCACCTGTGAAGGAGATACGTAAATATCTTCCGAACTTGAAAGATATGAATATTCCTGGAATCTCAGGAAACCATAGCCATCTGAATGAAGGTCAATAACACCTTCAGCAAAAAGTTTCCCATTTGCACTTGCCTGTGCACTTAATATTTTAAAAAAAAGAGAACTTTTGTCTTTTATATCTTCATCTTTTAATTTGAATTCTGTTACGATCTTTTTTAACTCCGGCATTTTCATTTTTTGAAGATCTTTTAGTAGATACATTCTTACTCCTCTAATCCTTTTTCAATGCTTTCTAAAATCTCAAATTCTGAGTTTTCATATTTAGCTGAAAATGGAATTACTTTTAAACCATATGTGGTTTGTTGATTTTTTAACTGATTCTTTAAAACTGAATTTGATAATTTATCACTTTTAGTAAAAATTGTCAATATTCTTAAATTTTTTTCCAGTATTGAAGATAATGCCTGCATATCGGATTTCAAATAACCATGCCGAGAGTCAATTAATGAGAACACCAGTTTAATATTGTTTGTTATATTAAAAAATGCATCCATCAATTTGTTAACCCTTGCCTGATCTGTCTTCGAAATTTTAGAATACCCATACCCCGGAAGATCAACAAGATAAAACTCATCATTAATAAGATAGTAGTTGATACTTATAGTTTTTCCAGGCCGAGAACTTGTTTTAGCCATTTGTTTTCTTTTTATTACTTTGTTTATCAGGGTCGATTTTCCAACATTTGATCTTCCAATAAACAAAATTTTGGGGATCGGATCAAGAATAATCTCTTTCGGTACAAATACGGTCTTTGTTAATTCTGTCTTGTTTATTTTCATTTGATTTTAAAAATTTTTAAAATTACTGAATATTAGGATTCATGTACGGTTTTATTATACGGCTCTTAATATTATTTAGTTTAATGGTCTTCTCGAGAACTATTTCAAAGACCTTGTCCATATTCTCAACAAAATGGACATTTACACTCTTTTTTACTTCTTCCGGAATATCCTCAATGTAGTCTCTTCTATTTTCAAGGGGGATGATCACATTTTTCACCCCATATCTGTGAGCAGCAATAATTTTTTCCCTGATCCCGCCTACAGGAAGAATTTCTCCTCTTAAAGTGATCTCTCCTGTGATGGCAAAATTTGCTTTCACCTTGATCCCTGTTAACAGAGAGATCATTGCAATTGCAAGTGTAACACCGGCAGAGGGACCTTCTTTCGGAACGGCTCCCTGGGGAATATGAAGATGTATATTGTAATTTTCAAGAAGGTCTGTATCGAAATCCAATTCATAGAGCTTAAGTTTTACATAGCTATAAGCTGTTGAAGATGATTCCTTCATCACTTCACCAAGCCTTCCTGTAAGTATCAACTCTCCATTTCCCTTAAGATACTTTGATTCCACTATTAACAGGTCACCACCAAATGGGGTCCAGGCCATCCCGACAGTTACTCCAACTTCACTCTTTTTGAGGATCTTCATATCAGAATACATCGGAATCCCCAGAAATTTTTCTAATTGAACTTTGTCAATGATATATTCCTTCGTCGGCTCATTCTTCCCATTTTCAACAAATTTTCTTGCAATTTTTCTTGTCACATTACCAATCTGACGTTCAAGTTCTCTAACACCGGATTCACGGGTGTAGCTATTAATTATTTCCATTAAGATCTCATCACTTATAGAAAAATCGGAAGGTTTGATTCCATTCTTTTCAGATTGATTTTTAATCAGGTAATTTCTTGCTATCTGTAATTTCTCCATCTGGGTGTAACCTTCTATCTCAATTATCTCCATCCTGTCCAGCAAAGGAGAGGGGATATTATCCATAGAATTTGCTGTTGTAATAAAAAATATTTTGGAAAGATCTATTTCCAGGTCCAGATAGTGATCAACAAATTCCATGTTCTGATCAGAATCCAAAACTTCAAGAAGTGCAGATGATGGATCTCCCTTAAAATCAGAACTGAGTTTATCAATCTCATCAAGTAGAAATACAGGGTTCATATGTTTGGCTTTTTTTAATCCTTTTACTATTTGCCCCGGATAAGAACCGATATATGTTCTTCTGTGTCCCCTTATTTCAGCTTCGTCCTTTAAACCCCCAAGAGAAACACGGACAAATGGTTTGGATAATGCTCTTGCAATTGAACGTGACAAAGAACTCTTCCCTACTCCGGGAGGCCCGATAAAGCATAAAATTTCTCCCACAGGATCTTTTTTTAATTGTTTAACTGCAAGGTAATCCAATACTCTCTCTTTAACTTTCTCAAGTCCATAATGATCTTCATCGAGTATTTCTGAAGCTTTTTTAAGGTCATTACTCTCTTTTTTAAGCTTATCCCAGGGAATCATCAATAGCCAGTCAAGATAAGTTCTCGAGACAGTCCCTTCGGCAGAATATGGAGGCATCAATTCGAACCTCTCGATCTCTTTCAATGCACTCTTTGTTACATTCTCAGGAAAATTACTCTTTTCAAATTTCTTACGATATTCTTCTGCATCACTACCGGGAAGATTGTCACCCGGTAATTGCTTTAATTCTACTATTGATCTTGTTTTGAACAATTCCTTTTTTAAAATATTTAATAGTTTTAATCCCCTCTGGGTAACATCAGTTTCCTCCAACAGCACTTGCTTCTCTTGGATGGATATATTGAGGATCGAAGGGATAATATTAGTGATCTCAGCAAGTTTACTCGATTTCAGTTTATCTAATATACCTTCAAATTTAAACTTATTCAGAGACATATATTCTTTAAAATATTTTATGAGTTCAACTTCAATTTCTCTATCTTTTTTCAAATCGGTTATACGATCTGTAAGTAGATTAATTTTAACAAGAAAGAAATCATCTTCCTTTAAATATTTTTCTATCTTTGCTCTCTGAATTCCATGAATAATAACCCTGTAGCTCCCATTTTTCTGCTCACTTATCTTTTCGATCTTAGCAAGGATACCTGATTTGCTTATCTCATTTTGTTTAGGATCTTCACTGATCTGATTAGTTTGAACTGAGAGAAATATATAATTGCCATAAAGTTTTTTTGATATTTTTAAAGCTGAAATCGACTTTTCCCTGCCGACCAGAATTGGAATTATCGTTGAGGGGAAAGACACCAACTCCCTTAATGGAATTAAGGGAACTTTTATATTTTCAGAATTCAAGCTATCCATTTTCTGTTTTTTAAATATTTGAAATCTACAATTATCTTGGATTTGCTCTCTTTTTTTTCGGGAGATTCATACATAAGATCAAGCATTAATTCTTCAAATATCGCTCTCAAACCTCTTGCTCCAACACCTCTTTTATGAGCCTCTTCAGTGATCTTATTTAACACTTCATCTGAGAATTCAAGTTCAATACCATCAAGTTTGAACAAAGCTTTGAATTGTTTAGTTATAGCGTTCTTCGGTTCAAGAAGTATCCTTAGAAGATCGCTCCTGGATAGATCGCCTAAAATTCCTGTTACAGGGAATCTGCCTACAAGTTCGGGGATCAAACCGAATTTTATCAGGTCTTCTGTCTGAACATTATCAAATATATTATTATTCTGAAAAGATTTATTCTTTTTATCAGAATCAAATCCGATTATATTCTTCTTTAATCGATTTTTAACAATCTTATCAAGTCCGACAAACGCACCTCCTGAGATAAAAAGTATATTACTTGTATCCATCTTCAGGAACTCCTGATATGGATGTTTCCTTCCTCCCAGAGGGGGAATATTTGCAATAGTGCCCTCAACAATTTTAAGAAGAGCCTGCTGAACACCCTCACCTGATACATCTCTTGTTATCGAAACATTCTCACTTTTTCTGGAAATCTTATCTATTTCATCAATATAAATAATCCCTTTCTGAGCGAGTTCCATATCTTCACCAGCGGCTTGATAAAGTTTTAAAAGGATATTTTCAACATCCTCGCCTACATAACCTGCTTCGGTTAGTGTAGTTGCATCAGCTATTGCAAAAGGTACATCCAGGATCTTTGCAAGAGTTTCAGCCAGAAGAGTTTTTCCTGTTCCTGTCGGCCCCACAAGCAGAATATTACTTTTTTTAATTTCAACTTCAAGTTCTGAATGATTATCAATCCGTTTATAATGGTTGTATACTGAAACTGACAGAATTTTCTTTGCGAGATCCTGTGATATTACATACTGGTCAAGTTTCTTCTTTATATCCGATGGTATAAGCCTTTTCTTTTTTTTTATAACCTTTTTCTCTGGTTTCGCCTGATCTTTATTGTTAAAGATAAGGTTAAATGCTGTTTTTGTGCAATTATCACAAATGTATGTTCCATGTTTGCCGGCTATTAATTTATACGCTTCTGATTGTTTAACTCCACAAAAACTACAGTGTGCTCCTTCAGTTAGATCTATACTCATTTTATTTTACTCCGATATTCTTCCTTTCTTTGATTACGCTATCTATGATACCGTACTTAAGAGATTCTTCGGCATTCATATAGTAGTCCCGCTCTATATCTTTAGCTATTTCATCCCTCTTTTTCCCGGTGTGCATAGAAAGAAGTGATGTTATGTTTTCCTTTATTCTTTTTATCTCACCGGCATGTATAAGAATGTCAGTTGCCTGCCCCTGAAACCCGCCAAGTGGTTGATGTATAAGTACACGGGAGTTCGGTAATGCATATCTTTTCCCTTTTGTCCCGGCGGCAAGTATGATCGCAGCCATTGATGATGCCTGTCCCATACATATTGTTACTACATTATTCTTAATAAACTTCATAGTATCGTAAATTGCCATGCCTGCAGTCACCATACCACCAGGAGAATTAATGTAGATAGAGATATCTTTTTCTGAATCTTCTGCTTCAAGAAATAATAATTGAGCAATAATAACATTTGCAGTCGGATCATCAATCTCTGATCCCAGAAATATTATCCCATCCTTGAGAAGCCTTGAATATATGTCATAAGCTCTTTCTGAGTTTCCACTTTGTTCAACTACAATGGGAATAAAACCCATATTACACCTCTTTGATCTTAATTTTTTCTTTCAATAGGTCAATTGCCTGATTCCTGCCTAAACTATCCCTTAATGATTCTTTCTGTTCATTGTTCATATAATACTTCCTGACATCCTTAATATCAATATTATTGGCATCTGCAATTGATTTGAACTCTTTCTCAAGATCTTCATTTTCCACTTTAATCTCAAACTTTTTCTTTACTTCTTCCAGAATAAAAGAAAATCTGATAGATTTCTCAGCATTTTCACGAACTGTTTTTATATACTCCTGCCTTTTATCTTCAGGGAGGGTCATAATTACTTGTGCATATTGTTCCTGAGATCTCTGTACTTCCTGATCAACAATTGAATCAGGTACATTGAAATCGCAAATTGAGAGTAACTTATCTCTTATTTCTGTAGTAATAATTTGATCTTTTTGTCTTGATAACTGATTCGAATACTCTTCTTTTAATTTTTCCTTAAAACTTTTTTCATCAGAGAAACCTGAAGATTTAAGAAAATCATCGTTTAATTCAGGTATTACATATTCAAAAACATTTTTCACCTGGATAAAATGCCTGATTTGTTTGTTGGCCCAGTTTTTTTTCTTAATATCTTTACCATATTTTCTTTCAACTTCAAGTTTGTCACCGGCAGATCTGCCTACCAGATCTTTATAAAGGTCTCCAATTTCAACATGCGGTTCTTCCTTTACTTCAAAAAAAGAATCCTGCTTCGGCATCATTCTTTTTGTATCTGTAAATTGAGATTGAATTGTGAATTCTACAAAATCGCCGGATTTTATCGGTTGATCTTTAACTATCTGCTTCTTTTTATTGTTCTCAAGAATCATTTTGATCTGATCAGCTTCATTGAACTTCTCTGATTTTAACATCTCCTTCTTTATGCTTAATTGAACCTTTCCAAGATCAGGGATTTTAACTTCCGGGAAAAGATCTACAATAACCAGAGCATTTAAGTCTTTTCCTTCTTCAAATTTGAATTCCTTGACGACAGGAGAGGAAACTATAGGGATTTTTTCTTCTTTGATTATTTTGAATGTATATTCTTCGATCAGTTTATTAACAACTTCGTCAATAATAATTTCATGATACTTGTTCTTAACAACTTCAACAGGTATCTTGCCTTTTCTGAATCCATCAAGTTTCATTTCTGAAGAATATTTCTCTGCAGCCTGATCAAATCTTTTCTCTATCTCTATTCTCGGAATAACTATTTTAAACTCTTTAGACATTTGATCTTTTACAACTTTATTTTTTGATTTAGTTTCCTTTAAGGTTTGATTTTCTTCGGTTTTTTTTGATAAGGGTTTCTTAATAGATTTATCCTTTACATTCTCTGCAGTTTTTTCTACCGGATTTTCTTTTTCAGACATTGCTATCTCTCCTGTTCCTTTTGCTTTATCTATTTGATATTAATTGAATATCTCAATAAATTTAATTTTGAGATTATAACACATTCTTATCAAACTTCTGTTTCAAAGTCAAATTTTATTGCTCTAACGTCATCGTTGATCTGAAAGATCAATTCCTTCTCCGAATTGAATTTTCTTTCTTCTCTTATGAATTTAAGAAAATGTATTTCTACATTATTATTATAAATCTCCTTATTAAAATTAAATATATGTGTTTCTATTTTTCTCTCGGTTTTTGAAATGGTCGGATTATCACCTATATATGTTGCAGATCTGTATAAATTCCCGTCAAGCAATACTTTTGATTTATATACTCCATTTGGTAAAAGACAATTATTGTCAACAATATTTATGGTTGGGAATCCAAGTCTGGTGCCGATCCTGTTGCCTTTCACAACATCTCCTTCGATGAGATATTGCGAACCCAACATTTCATTTGCAATACTTATCTGGGCTTTTTTCAAATGAGCCCTGATCGTCGAGCTTGATATTTTGACACCCCCAGATTCTACTGAAGGGACTACTTTTACTTTAAATCCCTTTTCAACACCATACTCACAAATTTTTTTAATATCCCACTCTCTCCCTTTACCCAACCCGAAGTTATCTCCAACGATCAGATATCTCATCCTATATACATCAAGCAAATATCTATCTATAAATTCCTTCCCGTTCAATTTGAATACTTCTGGAAATTTTATGTATTCGATCTTTTTTATACCGGTTGAAGCCAATACTCTGTTTTTTCTTTGATCAGAATAGATCAGTTTATCTTCAGAATTGAAAAAAACTCTGGGGTTGGGTTTAAATGTGATAAGAAGTGATCCTAAAGAAGTGTTGTCGGAAATATTTAATGTGTTTTTGATTATAGACTGATGCCCTAAATGAAAACCGTCAAAATTTCCAATTGTAACAGCATTTTTTGATCTTTTTTCCATGTCATTTGTTTATAAACTATTCTTTATTGATTTTAATTGTATCTGTTTCGAATATATCAGTGCTATCAAAGGGTTTCATCGGGGTAAAAAATGAAATCACAAGAATAGTGAACAGTATAATGATATAAATTAATTGAAGGATATTTATCTTTTTTACAGCAATTATTTTTTTCTGAGAAAACAATTCTTTCTCAAGCTCTTCTTCAATCTTGCTCTCTTTTTTCTGAATAATATTTTTTTTCAGTAGATTATATATACTCTTATAAACTTTATATTTGTTGAAAATCCCCATTTCAACTAAGTCTAATACCGAATTCTCTCCATTAATGAACTTCAACACCCCAAGCTCGCTCTCTGTCAGGTAAACCTTTTCAGTATCTATTTTCGGATCATCATGCTCATTTATTATTTCAATTTTAAACGAATCTATGTCTGAAGGCTCAAAAACTATGTTTTCA
>DBOL01000003.1:52943-75326 GCA_002299555.1 Candidatus Aminicenantes bacterium UBA647 | reverse complement strand
TATTCCTTTTGCGACACTTTTTAGTTCCAGAATGGCTATTGAAGAGTGTTTTTTCATTATACTATTCTAAAATGGTCAACAAGGACACATCTCCTCTCTCTTGAAAAGCTTCTTGGGTTGGTTATTCCTTCGCCTGTCGGGCTGGCTATTGAGAAAGAACAATAGCCTTCACCGCCGAAGCCAAGGCCTGCAACCGAGGGGCCGTTCTTTACAAAAATACTGCAGTTTATCTCCTTTGCCATTCTGCTCAATTTGTCAATATTTTTTGAATGCATTACTGCAGTATGTCTGAATCCATGTTCTGCCTTGATTGCTATATCTATTCCGTAATCCACATCCGGTACCCTGACCAGAGGGATTACCGGTAATAGTTGTTCTGTCCAGACGAGGGGGTGGTCCTCTTTGACCGGAGCAACAGCCAACCTGATATCGGGAGAGATATCCATTCCTATCTCTTTAAGTATGACCTGAATATTTTTCCCGATATAGTTCTTATTTATTACTCCGGGTTTTCCCGGGCCTCTTTGTTCTGTGAAGATGACTTTGTCAAGTTTTCCGATCTGTTCTTCTGACAATACTACTGCATTATTTCTCCTAAAGGCATCAATGAGCTGGTCAGCAATTGATTCCACTGCAAAAATCTCTTTCTCAAGGACACAGATGATATTATTGTCCAGTGAGGCTCCTTTCACTATGCATTTTGCTGCATTTTCTATGTCTGCAGTCTCATCCACAACTACTGGAGGATTTCCGGGGCCGGCACAAATCGCCCTTTTCCCGCTCTCCATTGCGGCCTTAACAACACCCTCACCCCCGGTAACAACAAGGAGACCTATCCCGGGATGGGACATAAGTTCGGATGCCGTCTGGATAGTGGGTGTGTCTATTGTAGCAACCAGATTTTCAGGCCCTCCCGCCCCGGTGATAACTTTGTTCAGAAGCTGGATGTTGTATATACTGACCTTCTTTGCATTAGGATGAGCATTGAAAACGACTGAGTTTCCCGCAGCTATCATCCCTATCGTATTGCAGATTATAGTTGATGTCGGGTTTGTAGAGGGGGTGATGGATCCGATCACACCATACGGGGCAAGCTCCATTAATGTGAGCCCGTGATCTCCGGAGTATGCATCAGGTTTCAATATCTCTGTACCGGGAGTTTTATTAATAACCAGTTTGTTCTTCTGGATCTTATCATCCAATCTACCCATCCCTGTCTCTTCCCAGGCCATTTTAGAGAGGTCTTCAGCCCTGTTAAGCATCTCTTTTCGAATGTCCGAAATTATCTCTTCCCTTTTTTCAAGGGAGAGGGCTACGAACTTTTCCTGGGCAATTGCCGCTGCTTTCACGGCAGAATCTACAGAGGGGAATATTCCGTCACCCATTGTAGAAACTATATTAACTTTACCAGTCTCATTTTCAAGAAGAGATACCACTCTCTCTGCGATCCTGTCGATCTCTTCTTTTTTCAATGGTGCCATTTTGATCTCCTGAAAGACTTAAGCGCTGAAACGTGAAGTTTAATTTAAATTACTTCTTTTTTAGCTTAACAGCAATAGTTTCATCCGGCTGCACTTTTCTTATAGACTGTCTTCCCTTCAACTTCCCAATTGTCTACAATGGCCATAACCACTGCATCACAAGGTCGATTCTCTGTCCTTTTCGTTTGTCTGGCCGAACTTCCACTTGCATAAAGGACGATCTCACCTACACCTGCATCAACTGCATCTGCAGCTACTACTATGCCGACTTTTTCTTTTCCATTGGAATCGATCTGCTGAAGGATCAGGAATTTAAGTCCGTCCATACTTGATTCCTTCTGGGTTGATACAATAGTGCCGATAACTTTAGCGAGGATCATATTTTCTCCAAAAGGTTATTTATCCTTCATTTCAGATTTTGCTTCTTTTGTCCTTCCCAATGGTATAACAGCATCAACATTCTGATGAGGCCTTGCAATGATATGGATCCCGACAACTTCTCCAACCCTTGCTGCTCCAACTCTTCCGGCATCGCAGGCTGCTTTAACCGCTGCTACATCTCCACGGATTATTACTGTCACATATCCACCACCGGTCTTCTCATATGATACCAGTTCTACTTTTGCAGCTTTTACCATTGCGTCTGCTGCCTCTACTACTGCCGGAAAACTTCTTGTTTCTAACATTCCCAGTGCTTCTGCCATTTTTTCCTCCTATTTAATCAAATATATGTTTTATTTATTTATGATCTGTTCTTCCTGTTACATCTTCTATCGCGTTTATTGCTGCTCTCCATCCGACATCGATATCTTTCTCATCTCCGCCAAGATATACCCTGCCGAAACTACCGAAGGACCTTACCTCGAGGATATTGATATCTGCAGCCTTCTCAGCTTCGTTTGCTGCCAGCGCAGCGTAAGCAGCAGGCTGGACTTCCAATACAAACATTGTCTCACCAGGGACTATCAGATTCCCGTGTCTCATCCTGTTTATCAATTGGGTCTGATAATCATCTATCCTTCTGATCACTTGTTGAGAATAGATCTTCGGTTTCCACCGATCCTCTTCTTTACAGTCAAGTGCTTCGAGAATAGCTCTTCCCGCCTGTCTGACATCTGCCTGAGATTCAGAGTGGATCTCAAGCATCCCGAACAGCCTTTCGACTATCTGCATCCCAGGTGTTACATTCGTGGATTTTAATGCGATATCAGTAACTCTGTTGATTTCAATTCCGGGAGATATCTCAATATAGAGTGAAGCCATCCCGGCAACAGGGAGAAAACCCTGCGCAATAGTACCCAGAAATGCTGCATACTGGGGTTGAAGCTTATCCAAAAAAACAAATGCTCTAAGATCAACCAATTTATCCTCCTTGTTAAGATGAAACTGTTACTCTACTCGCTGCTTTAAGGATCTTAATACCTGCACTTGCACCTATCCGGGTCGCTCCGGCACTGATCATAGCTGTTGCATCCTCAAGTGATCTGATCCCTCCTGCAGCTTTGACACCTATCCCTGATGATTGAACTATGCTACTCATAAGTTCGACATCAGCTGCTGTTGCTCCATGGGGGCCGAACCCAGTGGAAGTTTTAACAAAATCCGCTCTGGCTCTTTTCGATAATTGGCATGCCCTCACTTTCTCATCATCAGTGAGAAGGGCTGCCTCTATTATTACTTTGCTATGTGCTCCTCCATCCTCGCAGGCCTCACATACTGTCCTGATATCTCTATAAACCAGATCATCATTTCCACTCTTCAGGGCACCTATATCTATCACCATATCTATCTCTTTGGCACCATCCCGTATGGCTCTTCTTGTTTCCATACCTTTTATCTCAGGTACATGTGCGCCGGAGGGGAATCCAACAACTGTGCATACGATAACATCTGTCCCTCTGAGTTCCTGTGCAGCGAGAGCTACATAACTGGGACTGATACAAACTGCTGCAAATTTATACTCCTTTGCTTCTGCACAAAGCTTCTTTATGTCATCTGCTGTTGCATCCGGTTTCAGAAGAGTATGATCTATACATGCGGCGATATCGCCGGGCACGCAATCTGCCCCGGTAGCATTATTATATCCGAGCCTTTCCACTCCGAATTCGATAAATTTCCTCAGTGTTTCAGGTTGTCTCTCTACGTGGACACCACATTTACATATCATATCCGTTTCGGCAATTTCAACTTGTTTGATCTCTAGAGGTTTATTCTCAGAAGAGATCATGGATCTCACTTTTTCAGCAATCTGATCGATATCTTTTTCTGTTATGTCTGCCAAATTGTCCTCCTCGACAGCGTTTGCCCCGGAAACAGGTTGATTAATCGGTGTCCTGTTTTTATCCAGAGCATCTATCATTGCTACTCTTTTTAAATGGCGGTCTACAGTACATTCATGGGTCATGAAAGTTTCAGTGATCTGCTTTGCAAGTTCTGCACCGGTAAGCCCTGCTCCGAGAGTAAGTAAATTCGCATTGTTGTGCTCTCTGGCGTTCACTGCTGTAGTCACATCATAACAGAGGGCAGCTCTGACCCCGTCTATTTTGTTTGCAACCATGGAAGAGCCTATCCCGGCACCATCTACCATGATACCGGCTTCTGTTTTCCCATTGGATACCATTGCCGCTACCTTTGCTGCAAATTCAGGATAGTTTACGGGGTCGGTATTGTCGGGCCCGCAATCGGTTATCTGATAACCTTTATCCTCAAGAAATTTTTTTAAGATCTCTTTAAGGAGGAATCCGCCATGATCCGATCCGATCGCAATTTTATTGATCTTTTGAGTTGCCATTCCTATTTACTTTTCCGGTTGCTCTTACTAAAACAACTGTAGCCTTCGAACATCAGAACATTTTAAGGTAAAGAGGAAATTATTTCAATAGAATCCGCTGCAAATATGAATTTCAGCTTCCTGCGGTGTTACCAGATCAAAACTCCTGCCAAAGTTGCTGTTAGAAGTGTTACCAGGGCACCACCAAGGACAGACTTCAATCCAAGTGCTGCAATATCTTTTTTTCTATCCGGAGCAAGAGGAGCTATACCTCCAAGCTGGATGGCAATTGAAGAAAAATTTGCAAAACCGCAAAGTGCAAATGTTGCCATGGTAATTCCCTTTGGTGACATCGCATTTGTCTTTATAATTTCAACAAGATCAAGGTATGCTACAAATTCATTTAAAACAATTTTTGTTCCGAACAACCTTCCGAAATCAAACGCATCCTGAATAGGAACTCCAATTCCTATTGCAAGATATTTCAGTGGCAGTCCCAGGATCAGCTGCAGAGATAATGGCTGCCCGAATTTGGATATGAGCCAACTGTTAACACCAATAATGTCGCCGAAACTCTGGAATATAAAATTGAACATAAAGATGAAGGCAATAAAAACTATGAGCATTCCACCGACATTCAGTGCCAGTTTTAATCCGTCTGCCGCACCATTTGCTGCTGCTTCGATAACATTTGAAGCGTTTTTTTCCACTTCCATTTTTACTGTACCGAGTGTTACAGGAACTTTTGTTTCCGGATGGAGGATCTTAGCAATGACGATCGATGCAGGTGCAGCCATTAAACTTGCCGTAATAAGATGGATAGCAAATCCTAATTGAGCTTCACTGACAGGCAATCCTTTTGCGACTGACATTGCATGCCCCAGCATTTGAATATAGCTTGCCATTACTCCACCGGCGACCGTAGCCATCCCTCCTATCATGATCGTCAAAAGCTCTGATCTTGTCATGGAGGCGATATAAGGCCTTATCAGAATGGGGGCCTCAGTTTGTCCTATAAAGATATTTGCTGTATTGGAAAGCGATTCTGCTCCACTTGTTCCCAGAAGTTTTGCCATAACGACGGCCATCCCTTTTACAACCAATTGCAATGCCCCTGTATAGTACAGGACTGAGGTCAAGGCAGCAAAGAATATGATAGTGGGGAGAACCTGAAAGGCAAAAAAGAATCCGAGACTCCCCTCATTTCCGGGACTGACAGCCAGAGATCCGAATACAAACAGTGATCCCTCGGTAATAAAGCTCAGGATCTTAACTACCATTCCGCCAAACCAATTGAGCATATCTTTTGGCCATCCGAGAATAAAGAACCATGATCTGAATGTCTCACCGTGGATTACGAAGACAGCAAAGATCAATTGAATAGAAAGTCCGATCCCGACCAGTCTCCAGCTTATCTTTTTTTTATTGTTGGAGAACAAAAAGGCTATTCCCAGAATTAATACTACTCCCCCCAAGCCTCTAAGAACTGTTGTTAATTCCATTACACTCCTTTAGTAAGTAGATTAGTTTAAACCGAATTTTTTTTCGATCTCATCATAATAGTTTAGAATTGTCCTTACATATCTTCTTTTTCTAAGATAAGACCCGGGAAAGAAGCTCCTTTTAAATCCATAAACTACTATGTCCCTCAAGTCCTTATGAGAAATATCGAATGTATTAACAGCTTTATATATCTCATCACTGACGGTGGTTGAAGATACTGTTCTGTTATCTGTACAGAATGTGACCGATAATCTTGCATCCTTCATTTTTTTGAATGGGTGGTCCTCGAGGGATTGATATTCAGGACTTGTCTGCATATTGGAAGTGAGGCAGACCTCAATTGTGACCCTTCGGTCGGCAATATACTGGGCCAGATCATTTACATAATTTTTCTTGTCAATAATATCGCTATTTTTTATCCTGTCTGCATCGAAGAGGTGAAGTCCGTGTCCTATCCTGTCTGCGTGCAGCTCTGTTATTGCCTGGAAGATGCTTTCCGGGCCATATGCTTCACCAGCATGGACAGTCTTGCTGAGAAAGTTTTTGTGTGCAAGATTATAGGCATATTTATGATCAACTGCCGGATAACCTTCTTCCATACCTGCCAGGTCGAATCCGACTACAGGGATCTCAAAATTATCACGTGCATCAACTGATGCCCTTACAAGTTCCTGAGAAGCGAGTGAAAAGATCCATTTTTTGTCTGAATATTTGTGAACGTTAAGCAGATCATCAAAATATTCAGAAAATCCCGAATCGAACATTCTCATGGCACAGGAAATTATTCCGTATTCGAATGGCGGTTCATCTCCGGAACTTATCTTCTCTTTCCGGTTGAATTCATCTTTAGCCCTCTTCAAACCGTTATTAACTGATTTCAGAACGTCAATTATCCCGAGATCATCACTCTGATGTAGTTGAGGTGCAAACCTGACCTCTATATATCTGACACCCTCATTGATATTGTCCAATGCCAGTTCATAAGCTATCCTCTCAAGTGATTCGGATGTCTGCATTACAGCACCTGTATAGAAGAATCCTTTAAGATACTCGCCCAGGTTTTCGTATTTTTCTTTAAAAATTGTCTCTTTAAGACCTTCCACCGTTTTGGAGGGGAGTTCTACTCCTGCTTCATCAGCCAGTTCAAGAAGGGTATCAAGCCTTACGGATCCGTCCAGATGAAGATGTAGATCTGTTTTTGGTATTGCCTCTATAAATTTACGTGTTATTTCCATTTTTTGTTACTCCCTGGATTAATTTTGAAACATTAGGTTTGTATTTCTCGATCTCACTGTCTGATAAGCCGTCCAATTCATGAGGGAAAATAAGCCAGTTTGAGGTTTCGTGGATATAGTACTCAGGGACGAAATCAGTTTTCCTGTTCTCCGGTTTGTAGTATGTTGTGGCGATCCTGATGTCTTCCGGAGTGTTTTTTCTGGCCCGGGATCTGAGTGAATTCAGAACGGATTCAATACTTAAACCTGTATCAAACACATCATCCACTATAAGAAGTCTGTCATCAAAATTGATATTGTCTGATATGTAGTCAAGCCCGTGAACTCTTATCTCTTTTTTTCTCCGGTCTATGCCTTCATATGAAGATGTTCTGATAGCAATATGGTCAGTTTTTACTCCGAAGTAATCCAGCAGCTCCTGAACGGCTATCCCCACGGGAGTACCGCCTCTCCATATCCCTACAATATAGTTGGGCTTGAAACCGCTTTCGAATATCTTTATACCCAACCGGAATGAATCCTCCAGCAATTGTTGTGCACTAATGAATTCCTTTTTTACCATAATAAATTCCCCTGAATAAACCTTCAGCTCTTTTTCTGACCTTTATTCAAATGACTTTCAATAAGGTTTACAACCATTGCAGTTGATATCGGGCTTTTCCCTTCCGGTATGATTATGTCAGCAAATCTCCGGCTCGGTTGAACAAAAGCAAGATGCATTGGCTTTACTGTAGCAAGGTATTGGTTGATAACAGAATCTAAACTTCTATTCCGTTCAACAATATCTCTTTTCAGTCTCCTTATAAATCGTATATCACTATCGGTGTTAACAAATATCCTGACATCCATCAGTTCTCTCAGCTTTTCTTCCGTGAAGATCAGAATTCCATCTACAATTATGACCTCAGCCGGAGTTTTGACAACACCTTTTTTCTTTCTTGAATGGGTCTTGAAATCGTAGATCGGTGATTCAATTTCATTCCATTTCAGGAGGTTTTTAAGATTTGATATTAAAAGTTCGGTCTCGAGAGAATCCGGATGGTCGTAATTGATGTTTTCTCTTTCGAGAAGAGGGAAGTGATTGTTGTCCTTGTAGTATGAATCATGCTGCAATGTTACTACATCCAGAGGATTAATTTCCTCAATTATGGAGTTAATTATTGTAGTTTTTCCGGAACCGCTTCCCCCGGCTACACCAATTACGAGTGGCTTTTTATTTTCCATCATTTTATTATACGACTTTACAACTTTATTGAATAATTTTCAAGTTTTAAAAGAGAGTGTTTTTCTTAAATTACAGGCAATCTGGCTGAATAACATTTCCTGCATACAGAGGTATATTTATCATTTCCTCCGATCTCGATCTGCTCCCCTTCATTTACCGGCTTTCCATCTTTGAACTTTATCAGCATAGTTGCTTTTTTTGTACAAAACCAACAAACTGTCTTAACTTCCTCGATCTTGTCAGCCAGCAGAAGCAAAGCTTCACTTCCAGGAAACAACTGATTCCTGTAATCATTTTTGAGACCGTAAACAATTACCGGAATATTCAATTCATCTACAACTTTTGTGAGTGTGATAACCTGGTCCCTGGTCAGGAATTGTCCCTCATCGATCAGAATACAAAAAGGGCTCTCTTTTTCTGAGATCCCGTAAAGGTCAGTTTTTGAATTGATCATAATGGCATCCCGTTGGAATCCCATTCTGGAAGTTATCTTTCCTTCTCCATATCTGTCATCGATCGATGGGGTAAAGAGGAGAACTTTCTTGTTCTGCTCTTCATAGTTGTGAGCAATTTTCAATACTTCAGTGGACTTTCCTGCATTCATTGTTGAATGTCTATAGTATAATTGAGCCAATTTTGCCTCCTCAGTTTTTATTATATTTTACCAGTTTAACTCTCTCAGTAGCTATATTTTTTGAAATAATTTTTATTCCCTTTATATACTCTGAAAGAATATATTCAAGATCTTCTTTTACGATTTCCGGTTCGGCTGTGAATTTTTTGAGTGAATAGGAATTGTCATATTCAAATTTTATCAATGATACTTTATATGAACTCTCTTCATTGTATGGGTTGTTCCCGGAGAGGAGAAACTCGATTTTATGAACCCGATTCCCTTGATCATAAAAAACAGTATAGGTCCCGCCTGATATTTGCAGGTCTGCATTATTCTTCTGCTTAATCCTTTTAAGGATAAATTCCTTCAGTTGTTTCCCGGTCATTTTTATATTTACAACATTGCTCCTCTTTATGTAATTGTAAAGATCGGGGAGTGCTTCTCTGTATACTTTCTTCCCCTTTCCGATGGTTATATTATTTCTCAATAGTCTTGTCGGGAAGAGAGCAATGTCTGAACCTGAGTGTGCCCTGATCGCGTCTGAGACCAGATTTCCCGAAGGTGAATTTTTGTAGTACTTTTTCTTTGCTGTGTAGATGTCTGTTTCAGTGATCCCAATAGTATTGACCTTTCCTGAGTATATGATCTCTTCCTCGGATCTTACGACATTTGAATAATTCAGTTTTTTGTTCAGATTTGTGAAGAACCTCAGCATTATGTCTACAGTTTTTGCATTTGTAGATCTGCCCGGGTCCTTATGTGCAAATTTATATGAGCTAACTATATAGTTGTTCATCCCTACTCTAAAGGATCTTCCATCCGGGATCCTATAACCGTTAAGATCGAACAATTCAATATTAACAACATTCTTATTAAGGTCTCTGGTCACTCTGTAAGAGAGTCCTGACGGGATAACATCAATACCTCTATGACCTTCAAAATCATTCTTTATGAGGTCCTTGATCTCTAACGTGTCCATTACCATCTCAACTATATAATTCCCGAATGGATGCATTGTATATATATCTTTCGCCCTCACTTTCCCTGATAATCTGTTTATCCTGATCCCACCCTTATTATAGAATATCATATCTAAACCGAGGTCTTCCCGGATTGCATCTGTAACCATCAGGCCCAGATTTTGTCTGCCATTAATATTAGTTTCTATATCGGCAAGGACCTTATTAAGGGAACTGCTATTGTTGAAATCGGTGATCAGTTTGTTGACCTCTTCGTTGACAGTTTTTACAGTATCGAGATCAATGACCGAACCGGTTTTTTTAATTATTTTTCCATCTTTTACAATAATATCAATCCTTCCGAGATAGTCGGCATGCGCACCTGCTTGTGCTATGAGTACTCCGTTCTCGAGTGAAGGGTTTCTGATCAATGTATGGGAATGCCCTCCGATTATCAGATCAAGTTCTCCCATATTCTGAGCGAGGATCTTATCTCTATCAAATCCGAGATGGCTTAGCGCAATAAATACATTGTTATTTTTTTTTAAATATTTGAAATCAAGTGCCGATTCAGTGCCCCTGAAAAACTTAAGTTCTTTGACATTGTCCGGTAAAGTACTGGGGATGCCTGAATGTGAGTCTATTTGGATCAGACCCAGTATAACGATACTTACTCCATCCTCAGTTTTTAATATTGTGTAGGGAACAGGCTGGGGGAAGCTGCTATCATTGCTTTTTACATTACTGCAGAGCATTGGGAAATTTGCTCTCTTAATAAAACTTGTTAATATTTTTTTCCCATAATCAAAATCATGATTTCCGATCACACCGGCGTCAAATTTCATTTTGTTCATCAGGACCAGGATAGGTTCACCTTTCGGCTCATACTGATCTACAACCGGATTACCACTGAAGTTATCTCCCGCCTGGACTAGAAACACATTGGGGTTTATTGCTCTTTCCGATCCGACAATATGTGCAACTTTTCCAAAATTATCTATATTACCGTGAATATCATTCAGGTGAAATATCGTGATTTTTGTTTCCCCGGATTCTGCTCCACTCAGCAGGGTGCCGAGGATAAGCAGGGACAAAGTGATCAATATTGTAATGATAAAAAAATGTTTTGACTTGTTCATATTTTTCTCCGGTGGGGATGTTTTTTCAATTTTGAAAATCTCATCCCCTGTCAGTGCTCCACTCAGATAGTATTTATTCCCATCAAGGTCTTCAATGTCAGTGTTTCCCTGTTCCACATCCTTGTAGATATCGTTGGAAAATTTCCTGACTGCATCTCCAATAGTCGCCCCCTCGAATATCTCGAGGGGGCATCCATTTATAATCAGTTTAAGTGACACTTACCAAAATTCGATCTGTTCTATTTTGCCAGTTTATCCAGTTTTGAAGGGATCGAAAGGATAGCTCTTACTACATCGATAGCAAGGAAAACAAAAACAAAAACTATATAGGCGATGAGAGGAAGCAATGCAGTTCCTACTATCGTCTTAAAATCTGCACCAACTCTTGCCCATGCAATTGTCATCGCAAACCCCTCTTTGAATAATCCGAACGAGTGGATGAACATAAGGACGGTTGTTATAACGATCCCGACACCGAAAATGATCGGAACAAGTTTCATGAGGGTTTTAAGAAAGAACGTGATTATTCCAATTGCTTCCTGCCCAGCTGAAGTGTCAGGGACAACATCAAGGGTAATTGCTTTTGGGTTGAGTGCGAGAAGTGCAAACAATTCAAGCACAACAAAAGCTGCCAGTCCGTTTAAAAATGGAGAAAAAGTTCCCAGTTTGATTGCGATATAGGAGTTGGACAGCAGAGTCAGAGCACCGCCGATCATAAATAGAAGTCCCATGCTATCAAGGAAGGCCGAAGAGGATAATCCTGTTTTGTTGTTCTCGATCAGTTTGTCTCCGGCGTTAACGAATTTCACTGCGACATACTGAAGGATGAAAAACCCCAGGGCATATGCAAGGCCTGTTATAAATGCTTCAAATGACTCCATTCTGATCGCTGCAATAATGCCTATCAGTAAAGCGAGTCCGGAAGCAAAGTAAAAGCCACAATTACCCAGGATGAGAAGCCATTTCTTTAGAAAATCAAACAACTTTTCACTCAGAACATTTCTCATCGCATCTACAAACTTCACAATAATGTTAAAAACCCAATTACAGCTATCTTTATTAGCTGCTTTTTTCTTAACTGCCATATTTCCTCCTGTGTTCTAATTATTGAACAATTTATTTTATGTTCGGTAAAAAATATTGTCAAGGTGAATTCGGCTTACCGAAGAGAAAGTAGCCTGGGCTGCAAGGTGAATTCGGCTTACCGAAGAGAAAGTAGCCTGGGCTGCAAGGTGCAGATGTCTCAACCAACTATACAGCTATGGAAATATTTTATTTCTTTTGGTATAATTCCGGCATGCTCACAGGCAGGAAAATATCTACAGATTTTGTCAGTAATTTGAAATTTACTGAATTTACTGTATTTATCCTCAATTTTTTAAAGAATATTCTGAAGATATCTGATGATGATATGTTTAAGATAGAGATTTCTCTAAGAGAAGTGATAAACAACGCGATTATTCATGGAAATAAATCTGATCCATCAAAAAGGGTATTCCTGGATTTTGAGTGGAAGGACAGGATCTTAAAATTAACTGTAACTGATCAGAATACGGACAAAATCAATTTTAAAGAAATATCTAAAATAATTAATTCCAAAAATGTCCTTTCTCTCAATGGAAGGGGTATACTGATAATGAACAATTATATGGATAAGGTCGATTTCTCGAATATTGAATCAGGGACCAGGGTAGTCCTTGAAAAAGCTGTATGAACCTCACTTTCTCTATTGATACCAGCTCTCCGAATTGTTCCATTTCGGTTCTGAACAGTGAAAAAATTCTGGCTGAATATAACTTTATCTCCTCGGGAGAGTTGTCGGAAACACTGGTTTCTTACATTGATTCGGTCTTCTCATCTTTGAAGATCGGAACAGAGGATATAGGACTGATCGGAGTTTCTACCGGCCCCGGACTTTTCACCGGCATCAGAGTGGGACTTGCGACATTAAAAGGGATCTTTTTCGATAATGCTGTTCCGGTTGTCCCTGTCAGTTCGCTGGAAGCTGTTGCTGCTAAATTATTGTTTACCGGAAAGACTGTCGTTTCTCTCCTTGATGCCCGCAGAGGGGAAATTTATTATGCAGCATATCGGTTTGATGATAATCAGTCGAATAGAATTGTCACACCTTCTTTAATAAAAGCAGAAGAATTGAGGAAGGTGATAAAGGAAGAAAGTATTTGTTTTACCGGCGCTGGTGTTCCTGCTTACAAAGCACTTCTCAAAGAGGACTTCCCTGGAAGTACCATAATTGAGCGGTCTCCTTTTATTGCGTGTGAGATCGGACATATTGCATTGTCAGAATTTAAAGCCGGTAATTTCATTAAGGGGACAGATACTCTAGAGCCGTCATACATAAGGATTCCGGATGCGGAGAAAAATTTCAGTCCCGGGAAAGATTGAACCGGCAACTCCGGATGATCTGGACCGCATTTTAGACATCGAGGGGGAAAGTTCACCTAATCCATGGAGAAAATCATTTTTCGAAGATGAAATTACAGGGAGATTATCAAACATCTTTATTTTCAAGGGATCGATAAAAGAACATATTAGTGGATTTATCACATTCCGGAAGATCGATGATATTATTGAGATAAGCAATATTGCTGTCAGCATTATTGACAGGAGAAAAGGGATTGCAGGAGACTTGTTGTCTTTTATGAAAACTTTTGCGGTAAAAGAAGGTGTGTCTGAAATTTTCCTTGAAGTAAGATCGCAGAATACGGGAGCTGTAAAGTTATATGAAAAGTTCGGTTTCAGGTTCTCAGGAATTCGTAAAGGTTACTATACCAATCCGAAGGATGATGCCCGGATGTTCATACTTGATATAAACTAGTTGTTTTTTGAGTGATATTTGTTGACTTTGTCACCGGCTTTCAGCCCTTCCTGCTCCCAATCTTTGAGTGAAAGAGAAAAAAAAGCGTTTATTACATCCGGATCAAATTTGGTTCCGGAGCATTGTTTCAATTCTTCTTCGGCATCTTCGAAAGATAAGGCAACTCTGTATGAACGGTGCGAGGTCATAGCATCAAGAGCGTCAGCAACTGCAAATATTCTGGCTGCCAGAGGGATCTGTTTTGCTTTTAAATTGTCCGGGTAACCTGTCCCGTCATAGTTCTCATGATGATGAAGGACGATCTTCGCTGCTTCTTCAAGAAATTTTATATTGCTGAGTATCTTATATCCTGCCCCGGGGTGGGTATGCATGATCTCCCACTCTTCTTTGCTAAGTGTGGAAGGTTTTTTTAAAATAGAGTCAGGTATACCGATTTTTCCAATATCGTGGAGGAGTGAACCATACTCAAGTGTTTTAAGTTTAACCGGGTCTGATATCCCCATCAATTCAGCCAGCTTCATTGCATATTGCATGACCCTCACTGAATGTCCCTGGGTTTCCTCATCTCTCATATCCAGTGCGGTTGCAAGTGATTCCAATGTCATCAGGTATGTAGCGTCTAATTCATCCAATGCGTTTTTCAATTCTTCTGTTCTCTCAGCAACTTTCTTCTCAAGTTCACGTTGGTATTCCCGGTTCTCAAGTGTTAGTTTTCTTTTATCAATTGCTTTGTCAACAATGATCCCTACTTCAGCCAGCTTAAATGGTTTTGAAACATAATCGTATGCGCCTTTGGACATAGCTGAAATGGCAGATTCAATGTCCTTGACGGCAGAGATCATTATAACAACAACATCTTCGTTGATTTGTTTTATATCGCCAAGAAGATCAAGTCCCGACCTCCCGGGCATTCTGATATCTGACATAAGTATATCGATATCGGGATTGTCTTTGAAAATTGCCAATGCATCAAATGCATTCTCGGCAAGGAAATACTGCAAGCCCTTGTCTTCAAGAAAATCTCCTAAAAGTTCTCTTATATCACGTTCATCATCTGTTATAAGGACTTTGTATTTTTCCTTTTTCATTTATTTTATTGCTTCAACTCACCCCTGACAATTCTTTCAATTTTTCCACTTTGTCGAGTTTTTCCCAGGGAAAAGAATCTCTTCCGAAATGGCCATAAGAAGCTGTTTGTTTGAATATCGGCTTCTTTAGTCCGAGTTCTTTAATGATGTCTGCAGGTTTAAGAGGGAATACTTCGTTGATGAGTTCAACGATTCTCTGTTCCTCGATCTTTCCGGTTCCAAATGTGTTTGCCATTATGGATACCGGTTCTGCAACTCCAATTGCGTAGGCAAGTTGAACCTCGCATCTGTCTGCAAGGCCTGCAGCTACAATGTTCTTTGCAATGTATCTCGAAGCATATGCACCTGAGCGGTCAACTTTTGAAGCATCTTTTCCTGAAAAAGCTCCACCACCATGTCTTCCCATTCCGCCATAGGTATCAACGATGATCTTTCTGCCGGTTACACCTGCATCAGCCTGAGGTCCTCCGATAACAAATTTCCCGGTAGGATTTACAAAGAATGTTGTATTTTCATCGATAAGATCACCAAGAACAGGTTTTATCACAACTTCGATCACATCTTTTTTTATTTTTGCATGTTCCAATCCGTCTTCATGCTGGTTGGAAATCACAACTGTTGTTATTTTCTGTGGTTTACCGTCATTGTATTCTACCGTTACCTGTGATTTCCCATCGGGTCCGAGGTAGGGGAGAGTACCGTTCTTTCTGACCTCTGCCAGTTTTTTTGTAAGTTTATGCGCCATGTCAATCGGGAGAGGCATGAAGTTATCGGTCTCATTTGTTGCATATCCGAACATCATTCCCTGATCTCCGGCACCCTGTTCCCTGTATTGGCCATCCTCTGAATCTACGCCCTGGTAAATGTCTGATGATTGTTCTTCCAGGTGAACAAATACTGCTGTTGTTTCAGCATCCATCCCGAAACTTGACTTTGTATATCCGATTTCTTTTAGAGTATCTCTTACTATTTTTGGGATCTTCACATAACATTTGGTTGTTATCTCTCCGGCCACAACTACCGCTCCGGTTTTTATTAAACATTCTATTGCAACTTTTGAATCTTTATCTTTTTTGAGGCATTCATCGAGAATTGCGTCTGATATCTGGTCGCATATCTTGTCCGGATGTCCTTCCGTAACTGATTCAGAAGTGAAAAGGTGTTTTCCTTTAATCATTTTTCCTCCGTATATTATCAGATGATATTAGCAGAATTAGAAATATGTGTCAATTTGAATACAAATATCGACTGTACTGATATTGGTGTAAATTGTGCTCAGCAAGTCTAGTAAAAAACAGGTGTTTTTAACTTCCGGTATATATTTTAATTGCTTCCTCAACGCTTTTATCGTGGATCGTAATGGCTGAAGTTGCATTTGCAATCAGGACCGCATCATCAAGAGATTTCTGATGAATGTTTCTCCCTGTAGCATTTCCCATTGCTCCGGATATATGGATCTGGTCATGCAATTGTTGAAGGAAGAGCTCCGGGTCAGTACTTGATCCGCCTGCGCATATCACTTTAGTTTTTCCGGCTGCTTTTATAGATCTTTTAAAAACTTCGGCCGATTTTTCACCATCTTTTTTAGGGTAATTTACTTTTACAAAATCTGCCCCCAAAGTGGCCGCAACTCCTGTGGCACCGGCTATCAGGTCAGGATCTTTCTCATCTTTTACCGATTGGCCTCTTGGATATATCCACAATACTGAAACTAATCCGTGCTGGTGACAATAGCGGATAGCCTGAGTTGCTTCTCTGATCATTAAATGTTCGAACTCACTTCCGAGATATATTGTGTAGCCGACACCTAGAATGTTCAGCCCTGATTTATTTTTAAAATCAATGACCTGTTCCATGTCGATATGTTGAAGTGATATCGGATCTTTATGTGAGGTTGGAACCAGATTTGTTTTTGAGTTTAATTTAACAAGGTAGGGAACTTCCGGATAATCACTTCCATACATTGATATCAATCCTAACTGAGTTGCAAAAACACCGATCTCAGCTTTGTCGGCTATCCTGAAAAGGTGTTCCGGATCATTATCATCTTCATGGATGTTTTTACCGTAAAAATCTGCATTCAGGTGCTCAACTTTCTGATCACCCGCAAAAAGCATTAATCTTCCGGATCCGAGTGTTATCTCATCGGCGTTTGACAGATATTCATTTATGCTCCCGTTAGGGACATCTGTCGGAATGTGTATCTCATTATCCATTTTTCCTCCTGAAAAGATATTATCCTATATGAGTGCTTTTTTTTCAATAAAAAAAAGGGAAAGGCGTGAGCCTTTCCCCTTTTTATTTGATTATGGTGTTTTTAAAACTTGTAAGTAAGACTTATCGTTGGAACCATCATGCTCATGCCGTGTGTTCCAGGCATTGCTTTTCCATGCGACATGTCAGCTTCTCTGTCTGCACCGCTTAAATATTCAAAGCCTGCATCGAGAGTTAACTTCTCAGTGTGATAACCGAATCCTATAGTAAACACGTTATAGCTTATGCTCGGAAGCATAATGTTGAGTGTTGTCTCTGGTGAAGGAGCCGGATCAGAATAGTATCCTGCTCTGAGGGAGAATGTATCTGAAAGTTTGTAGTCAAAGCCAACTCTGATCTGAGTTGCATCTTCCCACATAAGTTCATATGTAGTTCCATCTATCAATGTTCCTACAAATGGTAAAGCCGCACTCCACATTGCATCATCAGTAGTTGCTGGGAGTTCACCAAGTTCTGACCATTTTGTATACTGAACATCTAAAGCAATTGTAAGTTTGTCAGTTGGTCTGAATGCGACACCTACTCCTGCCCACATTGGCCATGTGATCTCTCTGGTCATCTCTACTGAATCATTTAATCCAGGAAATGGTATTGCAGCACTCAGGCCATCTAGTTCAATATCACCCTTAAGTTCGAGTTTTTGTGGAGTTTTAAAAGTAAATCCGATGCTGAACTTGTCTGAAGGTTTAAAAAGTGCTCCGAAAGTTGCACCAAAACCAATTCCGTGTGCGGATTCTGTGTACTGAAAGCCGTTTGCCTGCCTTTCCATGTCCAGCATACCGTATGTAACATTCAGTGTAACACCCAGTGAAAACTTGTCACTTACTTTGTAAGCCACAACGGGTGAAAAAGTTATTCCGCCAACCTTACTTGCCCATGTATACACTTTTGTGTTTGCGGGGAAACCTGTGTTGAAAGGAACGAGAGGTGCTCCGTCCCAATAAGCACCTGCACCTGATGTTGCATAAACAGTAAGTCCGAATATAAGCTTATCGGACAGGGGTTTGTAATATGTAAGAGCGGGAGCCGGGAATATCTTGCTCTCCGTTTCCATATCGATCCCGGCCGGAGCATAAGCGTAAGTTCCGGTTGGAATTATGAAAGATGAAAAAACAGATAAGCTTGCTTCATCCATCTGTGTCAATCCTGCCGGATTCCAGAATACTGCACTATAATCATCTGCAACTGCAATAAATGCACCACCCATACTTATAGCTTTAGTACCCATTCCATTCAGATTTAAACCATTTGCAAATGCGCCGAACGAGAGTCCTATCATAAGTACAATAATGCTGATAATTTTGAACATATTTCTCATATATCCTCCTATTGGGCTAGATTATATTTTTTTTAAATAAAAAAAACAATATAATTCTGACCTTTAACAATTAAAACCGGATCGGAATGATTTAGGATTTCAGATAATGAGGCTTGTCCCGTCCATTTCAGCAGGTTTCTCTATCCCAATCAATTTAAGGATGGTAGGGGCTATATCACTGAGTTTCCCATCGGATCTAAGTCCAGTGTTTTTTTCTATGCCCATTATTGTCAAAGGGACAGGATTTGTTGTATGAGAGGTCATAGGTGAGCCATCTTTAAGTTTTGTCTCTTCGGCATTTCCATGATCTGCGGTCAGGATAACGACACCTTTTTTTCCGAGGATCGCATCAGAAATCCTCCTGGTGCAGGAATCCACTGTTTCGACAGCTGTAACTATTTTATCGAAAATCCCTGTATGCCCCACCATATCGCAATTTGCATAGTTTACAATTATAAGATCATACTGGTCTGAATTGATCTCCTTTATCAATTTTTCAGTTATTTCATTTGCAGACATCTCAGGCTTTTTGTCATATGTGGAGACACCCGGGCTTTTTATCAGTATCCTGTCTTCTCCGGGGAAAGGCTCGTTTTTAAGTGCATTAAAAAAAAATGTTACATGTGCAAATTTTTCTGTTTCAGAGATCCTTAATTGTTTGAGACCGTTTGCTGATATTATCTCACCAAGAATTTTTTTATATGTCAGTTCAGTGAATATCTCTGTAAAGTTTCCGTTATCATAATAGTGGGTCATTGTAATGAAATTGAGATTGTGATCTACGGTTTCGAATTCCGAGAAATCCTTCTCGACAATTGCTTTCGTTATCTGTCGGGTCCGGTCAAACCTGAAGTTGAAAAAGATAAAAGTATCGTTCTGACCGATACCGTCATAATCTATTACACAAGGATCGATAAATTCATCGGTTATGCCTTCATCATAACTGCTCTTTACAACATCTTTCCAGCTTCCGGAGTTTTTCCCATCACCATTCATCAGGACCCTGTATCCTTTTTCTGTCCTGTCCCATCTGTTATCCCTGTCCATCATGTAATATCTTCCGGTAACAGAAACGATCCTTCCGATCCCGATATTGTC
The DNA here is from genome assembly GCA_002299555.1 of Candidatus Aminicenantes bacterium UBA647. GTDB lineage: Bacteria > Acidobacteriota > Aminicenantia > UBA2199 > UBA2199 > UBA647. The sequence continues at coordinate 55,784 of DBOL01000003.1, read as the reverse complement.
AATTCCTTCCTGAAGAAATGCCAGGTGGTCCAGGGCTGATTTAGGAGGTGTATCTCTCCCGTCTGTTATTGCATGAATAAGTACTTTTGTTGCTCCTTCATCTTTTGCGATTTTTAATATCTCCAGGCAGTGCCGGGTTACAGCATGAACACCTTCCTCCTGGATTAGGCCCATCAAATGGATAGAGCTCCCTTTCTTAACAGCGGATCTTATTGATCTTCTGATGGTCTGATCATTAAAAAACTCACCTTTTTCTATCGCATTGTCTATCCTGGTAAGGCTTTGATAAACGACTCTTCCTGATCCGATATTCAGATGCCCCACTTCGCTGTTTCCCTGATATCCTTCGGGTAATCCGACATCAAGTCCCGATGTTTTGATCAATGTTGTCGGGAATTCCTTCTCTATTTTATCATTAAAAGGTGTTTTTGCCTTAAAGATAGCATTGGAATCAGTTTCCTTACCCTTTCCCCACCCATCTCTTATTATTAAACAAATCGGTTTTTTCAATTTAATACTTCCTCATATTTTAAAGCTTAATTAATTATAACACCATTCTATATTTGAAAAGGTAACTATGAATTTTATATATTGAATTCAAAACTGTCAATTCAAAAGTGTCTGTCCCCAATTGTATCAGTATTCAGCTTTTTTCACACTCTCTCCAGGATTGGTGACTCCGTGTCCCCTTTTAATAAGGTCACTGTTTTGTTATATTCTAACAGGAGAGAAAAATTGGCTGAATATAAAAAGATCGTAGTCGGAGAACTTGAAGTAAATTGTTACCTTATCTATTCAAAAGGATCGAAAAAGTGTTTCGTTCTAGATCCTGGGGACGAGGGTGAAAGGATCGTAAAGATCATCCGTGATATTGACTTGATCCCTGAAGCTGTAATTTTTACACATGCCCACATGGATCATTGTGGTGGTGTATCACGTGTCCTGTCGGAATTTGATATTCCCCTTATGATGCATGAGAAAGAACTCCCTGTACTCCGATCTGATATTAACAAGGAGATCTCTGCTGCTTTAGGGCTTTCAATCCCGGATGCTCCGGACCGGTTTATTGATGAAGGTGATGAAATAGGAAGCGGAGATCTGAAGCTCAGGGTAATTAACACTCCCGGGCATACTCCCGGTTCGATCTGCCTTGAGTCCGGCAACCTATTGTTTACCGGTGACACTCTTTTTGCAGGATCGATAGGCAGGACAGATCTTCCCGGCGGAAATTTCAATGTGATTCAGAATTCTCTTGATATGTTGAAGCTTTTTTCACCTGATACATTCATCCTGCCGGGACATGGCGATTCTACAACGTTAAAACAGGAATTATCTCACAACCCGTTCTTATAGGTTCTGGAATGTAAATGTTCAATAAGAATATATATCATGCTGAACTGAACAGGTACAAGGTTTTCCTTGATATTGAAAAAGGGCTTTCCGGAAATACACTGATCTCATATATTGGAGAGCTCGAAAAATTTGAAAGGTTTCTGGAAAATAAGGGATTAGGCTATCTGAATGTCAGTGAAGAGGATATTCTGGAATTTATTAAGATCGAATCGAGGAAGGGACAATCTGCAGCAACTCAATCACATCTGATCTCTGTTCTGAGGAGTTTTTATAAATATTTAATAATTGATGAAAAGGTCGATGTAAATCCTGCATCTGCCATCTCATTTCCTAAAAAATGGAAAAGTATCCCTAAATACCTTTCAAAAAACGAAGTGGTTGAGCTTATCAATGCCCCTGATATGGGGAAGAATACGGGAGTAAGGGATAGAGCGATCCTTGAATTGATGTATGCTACAGGACTGAGAATATCAGAAACCATTGGACTGAAATTTGAAAATATTTTTTTTGATGATAATTTCCTGAGGGTAATGGGGAAAGGGAGCAAGGAGAGGATAGTTCCATTTAACAATAAGGCAAAAGAAGAACTTGTCCGTTATCTTGATCAGGCTCGCCCTAAACTGATAAAGGATAAAGTTTCAGAATTTCTGTTTATAAATAAGAATGGCGGGTCATTAAGCAGACAGGGGCTCTGGAAAGTTGTAAGAGGATACGGGGTGAAGGTTGGAATATCAAAAACACTAACACCGCATATGCTTCGCCACTCTTTTGCAACTCACCTTCTTGAACAGGGGGCGGATCTCAGGTCGATCCAGATGATGCTCGGGCATTCAAATATTTCCACTACTGAGATCTACACATATGTTGCCAAAGAAAGAGTTAAGAAGATATATGACAAACTTCATCCCAGAAGTGATGAATAAAACTGATCTACTTTATGTTCTCGGGCTTATCAAGAAAGTTGACAAGTTTCTTTGATTTTTTCTTAAGTTTCCGAAGCGCTTTTGCTTCGATCTGCCTGATCCTTTCCCTGGTTACCTGAAATTCCTGGCCTACTTCTTCAAGAGTGTGTTCATTGCCGTCAATTAATCCGAATCTCATTTCTATTACACGCGCTTCTCTTTCAGTCAGGGTAGAGAGGACATAATTCAGTTGCTCTCTGAGGTTCATCTGATTTATCATTTCCGGAGGTGAAGCTGTTTGGTCATCCTCAAGAAAATCTCTTAAATGAGACTCATCATCTCCAACAGGTGTCTCAAGCGAGATAGGTTCCTGGGCGATCTTCATGATCTTGCGGATCTTATCTGAAGTGAATCCCGTTTCAGATCCGATCTCTTCTTCGGTAGGTTCTCTGCCCAGTTCCTGGACAAGCCGTCTCTGAGTCCTGTTTATTTTATAGATAGTTTCGATCATATGCACAGGGATCCTGATCGTCCTTGCCTGGTCGGCAATGGCTCTTGTGATTGCCTGCCTTATCCACCATGTTGC
>DBOL01000003.1:7242-52644 GCA_002299555.1 Candidatus Aminicenantes bacterium UBA647 | reverse complement strand
CCTGCCTTATCCACCATGTTGCATAAGTTGAGAATTTATAGCCCCTCTGGTATTCAAACTTTTCGACAGCTTTCATGAGGCCTATATTGCCTTCCTGTATAAGATCTGAGAATTGGAGTCCTCTGTTAATATATTTTTTTGCAATTGATACTACAAGTCTGAGGTTGGATTCAACAAGATCATTTTTTGAGAACTCAATAAGTCTTTGACCGTTCTCAATATCTTTACAGGTCTTGAATAGATCCTCCGGGGTGATATCATATTTTTTATTAAGTCCATCAAGTCTGTTTTCGTAGTTTGCGATCTCTTCTTTCAGATTCTTTAATTCTTTCCCTTTTTTGCCGGCTGATTCTAATCCCAGCTTGTTGATCCTTCCCTGAATATGTGTATAATTCTCTTTCAGCTGTTTTATCCGGTACATGAATGTTTTCTTATGTTCCTGTCTCAACGACATGCTTTGGATCAACTGGGTGATCTCGACCATTTTCTTGGCGATGGAAAAATTGGATGATTTATTCTTTTTATCTCCCTTAAGTTCTCTCTTTAGTTGGTTTAAGGTTTCAAATTGCTTCAGGAAATGGTTCCTTACTCTTTGTTTCTTTGATTCATCCAGGATATCTTCGTTAACATCAATTACATCATCGATATCTTTTACACCTTCAAGAATATCAACACCAAGATCGATCACGGAATTGAGGACAATATTTGTTTTCGAAAGGGCCTTGACGACTTTTTTTTCTCCCCTTTCGATCTTTTTTGCTATTACGACCTCTTCACTTCTTGAGAGCAGGTTGACCCCTCCCATCTCTCTGAGGTATTGTCTTACGGGATCTCCGACTATATCACTTTTCTCCTGTCCCGGAGATGTTGTTTTTGGTTTCGGGAGATTGACAAGTTTGATCTCATTCTCTTTTAAAAAGAGTTTAAGAAATTTCAGATTTGTTTTGATCACCTCTTCGCTATCAAAAAGGCTGGATATATAGGTGTTCTCAACTATTCCGAAATGTTTTTTTGAACGCCTTACAATTGATTTGAGTTCCTTCTTATATTCTGTCAAATAGCTGTTGTACTGTTTGAGCTTTTCAGCATTCATGACCGATTTTTTTCTGGCTATTTTTATACTCAGAGTGCTCAGCCTTAAGGTGATCTCTTTCTTCTGTTTCATCAGATTGTTCTCTTCAAGAAATCTGGTGAAATCCACCCGCTCTATTTTATTGTCATTCCTTTTAGATAATTCTATTAGTTCATCATACATTTTCGAGGAAATTGTTGTATCCGTTTTTTTAGTGTTCTCTTTCTTCTTAGCGGTTTTTTTCACTGTTTCGGTTTTACTGTTTGGCAATATCTCCTCCTAATGAGACTTTATATTTTTGCTGGTTAAACTTATTTTTAATGATAATAAGTTTTTTGATCTCTTCGATGTTTCCGTCTCTTTCTGCTCTTTTTATCTTTTTCCCTATCTCAGAGATCTCTACTTCATTTAATAATCTGAAAAAATTTATCATTGAAGATTCAATGTTTTTTTCCAAAATACTTATATCTCCTGAAATTTCATCAACACTGTCAAACACTATTCTCAATGTGATATTCTCAGCAGGGCTCAACTCTTCCTGAAGGAGATCATAGTTCATGTTATTCTCTGAGGCATAATTTGAGAATATTTTCTTTAATAGATTTCCAATGTTCAAGACTGAGTACAAGCGTGAATTAAATAGTGGTTCAATCATACTTATGAATGAAGGTTCTTTCAGGATGGACTGCAACAATATCTTCTCGGATGTGAGCAACTCTACCGGCTTCTGTGATTTGGAGTCTCTTGCAGGGATTGCTTTTGAAAAGTCGAGTTCTTTCTCGTTTACATTGAAAAAATCTGCTGCAATAGTAATGTATCCCTCTTTAACTATCGGATCATCGAATTTATTAATATATTGTGCAACTTGATTTACTGCATCTCTCTTTTTTTCAGGGATATCCGTATTATATTTTTTTGTTAATGTATTGATGATGAACCTTAAGCCATCTTCAGAAGATCCTGCTGTCTCGTAGAACTCTTCGGATCCGTATTTCCTGATAAAATCATCGGGATCTTTTTCACCTTTTAAATTAAAGACGTTCGGATTCATATTTTGCTCGAACATCCGTTCAATTCCTCTTATAGTAGCATCTATACCGGCATCATCTGAATCGTAGGCAATGAATATCTCATCTGAAACTCTTCTCAGGAGATGTATTTGTGAAGGTGTCAATGCTGTCCCAAGTGATGCGGAGACATTTTTGATCCCGTGCTGATACAACGAAATAACGTCAAAATATCCTTCAACAAGTATTGAAGATTTTTTTTCTCTCATGAATTGTTTTGTTATATTAAATCCGTAAAGGTTTTTCCCCTTGGTGAACAATGGCGTTTCCGGAGAGTTAAGATATTTGATCTTGTCATCAGAGATGGTCCTCCCCCCGAATCCGATCACATTTCCCGATTCTGAAAAAATAGGGAAGATTATACGGCCTCTGAAACGGTCATAGACCTCTCCCTTGCTGTTTTTTATCAGGAGTCCCAATTCAATGCACATATCCAGATCAAGTGATTTGTTTTTTGCAAAATTCAGAAATCCGTCCCATTTGTTTAGAGCATATCCGAGTGAGAAGTCATTTATTGTTTTTTGTGAAATGTCACGGGCTCTCAAATATTCCATGGCTTTATTCCCTTCTCCCGAGCCTGAGAGGTTGCCTGAAAAATATTTGAGGGCAATATCATTTATTACAGAATATTTTTTTTCTCTGGAATAGTTAAATCCCTTCTTCTTTTCTACAGGTATGTTAAACTTTTCAATGATCAGGTTCATAGCTTCCACAAAACCAATATTCTCCATATTCTGAACAAAAGTGAATACATCGCCGAACTTATTGCATCCATAACAGGCAAATGAATCCGACTCCGGTTTAATAAAAAATGAAGGAGTTTTTTCTGTATGAAACGGACAAAGTGCTTTATAGTTTTTTCCTGCCGGTTTCAGATCAAGTCCATAACTCTGAACTACATCTGTAATAGAAACACTTCTTTTAATTTGATCCTTTATTTCCATTGAGAACGAGACGGCACCTTTTAAATTATATAGTTCTGAGAATACTATCATTTCACCAGCCAAAAGTAAACCCTCAGAGCATCGAAATTTTAAGAATTAATGCTGTTTTACGTATGTTTTGTTAAAAAATGATTAATACTTTCCGGATGAAGTTGTTTAATATTCATAAGAAGGATATTTTAGTGTTGATTTTAAGAAATGTTAGCGTATAATTTTTTATCAAATGGAACCTATGAAAATTTCCGGACTAAAGGTGAAAGTCAGCAGGAAGATCTTTCTATCTCAGGAGAATGGATTCGGAGTTTTCAAGGTACTTTCGCTGCCCGAAAGGGACAGCGAGATCATTGTCGGTAATCTGTTTGATGTCAGAGAAGGAGATACTCTGGAGATAGAGGGGCAATATATTTATCATCCCAGGTTCGGGAACCAGATAAAAGTGGAAACTTTCAGGACAATACTGCCTCAGGATCTTGATGGGATAAAGAAATTCCTTTCTTCAGGAAGGGTGAAGGGGGTCGGGAAGAAAAGTGCTGAGAAAATTGTTGATAAGTTCGGTATGGATACTTTTGAGATCATAGAGAAATTTCCTGAGAGATTGAATGAGATAAGGGGATTAAGAAAATCTATCATAAAGCAACTTTCTGAATCTTTGAAGGAAAACAAAGTGCTGAGAGAGCTGATCGTGAAACTTTCACCTTTTGGTATCGGTGATGAAACAGTTTTCAAAATTTATAAAGAGTTTGGAAATGAAACGTTTGAAATTCTTGGAGTGAATCCTTACAGAGTAATTGACCGGATCAGTGGTGTTGGATTTAAGAGGGCGGACATGGTTGCCAGAGGATTCGGAATACCTCCAGACGATCCGTTCAGAATAATGGCGGGATTGAAGTTTGTTCTGTCCGGAAATGAGGATCGAAAAGGGGACCTGTTTATGCTGAGAGAGGAATTATGCGTAACCGGGGGGAACCTGCTTGGGGTAAGCAGAGAAGAGGTTGAGATTGGGATCTCTGATCTTCTTGAAAGGAATGAAATTGCTACAGAAGATATCCCTGAGAATGTAATATTGCTTTATAACAATTTCCTTATTGAGAAAGCGATCTCCAGATATCTTTTTAAATTAAACAATGACAGGGAAATTGCTGACAAGAAGAAGATTGATACAACCCAGGTGGTTGACCAGCTTGATGTTGAACTTACAGATGAGCAGATGAATGCTGTGGAAAGTGCCGTAAATAATAAGATCACAATAATAACCGGAGGTCCCGGAACCGGGAAGACAACAATAATAAGAGCGATCATTGAAGCTTTTGAAAGTGAAGGTAATCTTGTTCAGATCGCAGCACCGACGGGGAGGGCTGCCAAGAGGATCGAAGAAGCAACTTCCTGCCAGACCTCAACGATCCACAGAATGTTGAAAATAAGTCCCGAGACGAGACAATTCGTTCATGATGAATCAAACCCTCTTAAGGCAGATGCGATCATTATTGATGAATTCTCAATGGTGGATACAAATATTTTTTTTGCACTCCTTAAAGCTATCCCCGTATCGGCTAAGTTAATAATAATCGGGGATAAAGACCAATTACCTTCTGTTGGTCCCGGAAATATTTTAAGAGATCTGATAACTTCCGGTTATTTCAAGACAATTTATCTGAACAGGAATTTCAGACAGAGTGAGGATAGCCTTATCATTGATAATGCCTACAGGATAAATAATGGTGAAGAACCGGTATTCAAGCCTTATAGTGACGACTTGGATTTTGTGTTCATTAATTATCAGGACCCCTCTGATATTCCCGGAAAAGTGATGAAGATAATTGAATATCACCAATCAGATTTTGAATTCAATTCAATGTCATACCAGATATTATCACCGGTCTACAGAGGTGATTCCGGTATCGATAACCTTAACCGGATTATTCAGGAAAAATTCAACACAGCGGAATTTGTCTTCGAAAGTGAAAAGCTCAGATTGAAAGAGGGCGACAAGGTAATGCAGCTGAAGAATAATTATGAAAAAGAGGTTTTTAACGGAGAGCATGGGGTGGTTGAAAAGTATGACAAAAAGAGCGGTAACCTGACAATAAATTATGATAGCAGTATCCTGGAATATTCAAGAGATGAATTTGATGAGATAACACTCTCCTATGTGATATCAATACACAAATCCCAGGGATCGGAATATGATTTTCTTCTTCTTATACTTTCCCCGGCACATTCAATGATGCTGAACAAAGAATTGCTCTACACTGCGGTCACAAGGGCAAAAAAAAAAATATTTGTAATATCTGATATTGAAACGATCAGAACATCTGTTAAAAGGTCGACTCCCGGAGAGAGAAAAACACTACTCCGAAGAAGGCTTGATGAAAATTTTGACAAATCCTGACCTGTTTGCCCGTTGCCTTTGTTTGTAATATAATGCCGTAAATGGAAAAATCGAATGCTTTTAAGAATGTCAGCATTATACTTGTAGAGCCAAAGAATCCCGGAAATATCGGGTCTGCTGTCAGGGCAATGAAGAATATGGGGTTCAGCGACCTTAGACTGGTGAATCCTGTTGAATACAGAGATGTTGTAGAGCAGAGAAAACTGGGGTACAGATCGCAGGAGATCATTGCTGACAGCCGGGAGTATCCATCTTTAAAAGATGCGGTTCGAGATCTTTCGATTGTTTTCCTGACAACTACAAGAAAGGGAAAGTGGAAAAAAGATTTTCTGTCTCTTGATGATTCTGCAGAGTTAATTGCTCGTCAATCTGTTAAAGAGAAGATAGGTATTGTCTTTGGAAGAGAAGATTCGGGAGTTACCATCGATGAGAGTCAGTATGCCAATTATTGTATCAATATTCCGGCTGCCGTCAGCTATCCTTCACTTAATCTATCACAAGCTGTAATGGTTACTGTGCATGGCATCTATTCGCATATGGTCAAGGGGGAGCTTAGTTCGCCATTTCCCAAGAGGGCAGCAAAAAAATCATTCGAAAGGCTTAATGAAAATATGAATGATCTTATGAATAGCATTAACTTTGTGGAGGAAGAAAAGGGGTTGTTCCACCGTTCCCTTAAAAGAGCGTTGAACAGGACAAGATGGACAAATGCCGATATCGCTGTCTTCGACAGAGTGTGCAAGCAGATGAGATGGTATATGGAGAACAGCCCTAAGATGAAGGGGAGAAGTGGAGGCTCGGGAGAATCCTGAGTTAAGTGTTATGGCGGAGAGATCTTCTTCGGCTATCTATATTCATATTCCATTCTGCAGGCGGGAATGTTTTTATTGCAATTTTTCAAAATTCACATATGAAAGGAATTCTGTAAACAGGTACACGGAGCTCCTTTGTTCCGAGTTGAGATTGAGAAAGGACCGGAATTCTATTGTCAGGACAATATATTTCGGAGGCGGGTCTCCTGCAATAATCCCTGATGCTTCAATGACAAAAATAGTTGAAGTTCTTTATGAAAACTTTAACATACAGAAACTTTCGGAAATGACAATTGAGATCAACCCGGAAGAGTGCAGTATGGAAAAATTAAGGTTTCTGAAAAGTGCGGGATTTAACAGGATAAGTATCGGAGTTCAATCTTTTTCTGATACTGATCTGAAATATCTGTCCAGGAATCATAGTGGAGTGCAGTCTCTGGAAGCATTGGAGACGGCCTTTAAGGCAGGTTTTGATTCAGTGAGTGCCGATATGATCATTGGACTTCCTGATCAGAATAAGAAAACTTTGACAAATAATATTGAGATTTTATCTTCCTCTTTTGCGAATCACCTTTCAGCTTATATTCTTGAAGGCGTTAAAGAATTTGGTGGAAGGCGATCTCCCGATGAAGATCATCAGAGCAACCTTTATAATGCATTCAGAGAGAAAATTTTGAATACTGAATTCGAGCAGTATGAGGTTTCAAATTTTTGCCGGGCAGAAGCTTATTCTGAACATAACATGAACTATTGGAAGGGGGGTAGCTATATCGGAGCAGGATTGTCTGCTTCCGGATACGAGAACGGGATTGATTACACCAATTATTCAGATATGGGAAAATATAGCAGATCAATTGAAAATATGAAGATCCCGATTGCTGACAGAATTAAGAATGATCCTGTTAAAAGAGCGCTTATAATCGGGTTGAGACTTACAAATGGTATTGAGAAAGAGAAGTTTGCTGTTTATGAATCCGGGATCCGTGAATTGATCGAAGAAGGATTTCTTGAGGAAACAAAAAGTCATTTTAGGGTTGTCCCCTCAAGAATGGTTGTTTTAAATGATATCTTAACTTATCTGATCTGAACTATCTTTCTTTTAATCCGGTCCTTCGCGGCCTGAGCTCCGGCTTTTCCCATGCACCTTTGCCAAACTTATCCCTCAGGATGAGGATCTTTCCTTTAATTTCAATCTGGAGCGATTTCATTTCCATAGAATTATCGGCTTTGAATGCTTTTATCTTTATTTGATCATTTTTTTGAAGTATCACCCCTTTAAGTTTCAGGTAATGTCCGGGTGCTATCTGGATAGAATGTTCCCGTCCTGATACCGGATCCTTCACTTTTACTTTTGTATATGCCTGAGGAAGTGATCCCCCTGCTATTTTTTGCCCAAGGGGAATATCAGTCATTACAGCCTGGATCTTTCCTGAAATCTCCATTATCTTGGCTGTGGGAATGGGGGTAGGGATCCTATTCTCATTAGAGATTAACAATCCTCCGGTAATGATCATTGAAATAGATATAAATATTATTAATTTTTTCATTTTTTCTCCTCAATTATAGATACAATTAAAATGTGTAATATCTCAAAAAATATTAATTTAAAGTAAAGTGAAGTCCGGCTATGTATGCGTATCCTTTTGCTCCGGAGAAAACGGATTCTCTGATCCTCTCATTTTCAATTAATGCACCGACAAAAAAGTTAAATTCCTTTGAAAATTTATAAATGAATTTTACGATGCCTCTTTTTACAGGTGTATCATGATAAGGATCGCTTATCTCTTCTGGATGGAACTCACCGTAGTTAATGTTGAATATGATCTTTTTGTTTTTGTAAAGTATGTCAATATAACCGCCGATCCCTGTTATAGGTGTCTCCGGTTTATAGAATTGATCCCGATAATACAGGCTTCTTTCCCAGAAAATATCATCACTGTCAAATTCTTTTCTGAATCCGTATTCATCATAGATACCTTCTGCGGATATGGTAAATTTTCCGGATTTGAATGAAAGGTCAGCTCCAATGTGGTTCTTATATTGTTTCTGCCATTCGGATCCTATCCCATCCTGCATCTTGGCCGAAATACCGACACTAAAATTATTCAATTCGATTCCTGCCCTTGCAATTGCAGCTTTGCTTGAGTTCGTATCTTTTTCAGGTCCTCCATTAACTATTGAGAGAGCAAGTCGAATTATCCCTGTCCTGTATTTGAGAGAGAGACCTGTTTCCCACCATAGTATAGATTCTGTCCTTATGAAAGGCTGGAAGATCTCCCCATTGGTAAGATGAATAAGGTTATCATTTCCGAAGTCCGAATTTTTCTTCCCAAGTGAAACCTCAAAGTTTTTGGAGCGGAATCCGATGAATATCTGAGCGATCTGAAAGTTGTCCGGTTTGAAATTCTGAATATATTTCTCTCTGTATTCATCTATAAGAATATTGTTGTCAAATGATTGGTTCAACCGGAATTCTCCAGCAGCAAACACTTCTGAATTCCCGATGGCTTTTGTTAAGTTTCCTCTGAATTTTGCTTCAGCACCGAATGTTGCTTCTGCTCCGCTCCACTGGATCCTCTGATCATTAGAAAAATATGATACGGCATCGATCGAGAAGTCATATCTTAATTTATCTTCGTTCGACTGTCCTGTGGATGAGAGGATGTGTGAAAATATGAATACAAGAATTATAGTTAAAGTGATCTTTTTTAAGCTCATACTTTATTTTACTACAAACATTAATAATAAGAAAAGGGTTGACTAATGCTTTCGAGGGTGTTACAAAATAAATAAACGTGTTACGGAGGTTGTGGTGAAGTTCAGGAAAATTTGTTTGGTCCTGGCTGGTTTGTACTTTCCTCTGGGGTCAGAAAATATCATATTTAAAACAGGGCTGGAATTCAGTTCAGGCAGCAGCAGGGCAAACGCTACAATGATGTATCGATTCTAACAGGAGAATAACCAAATGAAAAAAAACATTTTTACTTTAATTCTGGGAATAATTTTCGTTACACCTGTTTTCTCTCATTACCAGTGGATCATTCCGGTTAACGACAATGTCGAGGGCATTAATAGATTTAATATAAATATCTGCTGTGGGCATAAATTTCCGGAAAGTGAATTGTTGTTGAAACGAGATATGATCATCGGTGTTGATATTTTAGCCGGAGGGGAAAAGAATCCTGTACAAATTTCAGCGAAAGGGAAGATCTGGGTAGGGGAAGCCGAATTGCCCGGGAATTCCGGATTCATAGTTGTTTACAGTTTAAAAAAAAGGATATCAAAATATCCTTATTTCTGGGGCCGGACAATAATCTCACCACAAAAATATAGTGGGGAGAAATTTGAACCTGTTACCGGAGAAGGGCTTGAGATAATCCCGGAAGATCTGTTCAGTAAAAAACGATCCGATCTTCTTCCTGTCAGAATTCTGCTTGACGGCAAGCCTGTCAGGTCAAAACTTGTAGTGATAGTTGATGGTAAAAAACCGGTCTATCTGAATCCCGGAAAAGATAATTATTGTTCTTTAAAATTAAAATATGAAGGAATTTATCTGCTAAACACTTACTATAAAGGAAAAGGTGCTTCTCTAACATTTAATGTCCGAAATTTGAACAGATAATATTATTTTTGATTTGCTTTGGGGAAACTCATATTCATTTTCCTCGGCATTTTTGTATAAGTAAAGTCCACTACGGTTTTTGTTGAACCGGTTTTGTAGTCAGATAAGATGATGATTGTGAATGCATTGACCGTTGTGGAAGTGTTCATTGTGAAATTCACCAGCCCCCAGATATTCCTGTTCTTCAATGAACTCGATTCACTTCTTGCTGTAATCCCTTTATCATATTTAAATCCCGAATTTTTCAGTTCTTGTACAATGTACTTATATATCTCTGACTTGGAATTGTTATACTCAAGAGTTGCAGAGCACAAGCTTGATCTTGGTGTACAATCCCCGCATTTTATTACTCTGGGATTTTTCCCTGAAGGGATAATATCTTTAAAGATGCCCTTAAGTAATAAAGGTTGTTCTGAGATCTTGACTTTTGGTTTCGGGGCTTCTGATAAATAACCTCCACCCCCCAATAGTTTATATATATTGAAATATTCTTTTTCTTTAGCTATGTCCAGAGCTGATTTGCCTTCACTGTTCTTTGCATTTTTAAGTGCCCCTTTTTTGATAAGGATTTCAGCAAGTTGTGGCTGGTCATGTTCTATGGATATCATAAGCGGAGTCCATCCGTACTTATTGCTTAAGTTGATGTCAGCTTTTGATCTGATAAGGACTTTTGCTATTTCAGGATAATTGTATCTGAGAGCAAGTAGAAGAGGTGTCCACCCATCTTTTGTCACACTGTTTAAATCGAGTTTTTTTCTTTTAATTATTGAGAGTGCGTTTTCCGGTTGATCGTATCTGACAGCAAGATGGAGAGTAGTCCAACCATCCTTTGTGATCCCGTCTATCTGCACTTTTCTCTTTAATAATTGTGATGCAGCTTCTGGCTGTTCATACCTGAGAGCTACCATTAAAGGAGACCACCCGTATCTTGTTACTTTATCAAGTCCCTTCCCCATTTTGATGATCATAGATGCAATATCGGATGATTTGTATTCGAGAGCAAAGTGAAGAGGAGTGTTCCCGTCTCTGTTTCCTGCAAGAACATCTGCTCCTTTCTTGATGAGGATATCAGCACATTTATCTGCATTATTTCTTAAGGCGAACAGCAGAGGTGTCCATCTGTTATTATTGGAGGCATTTATATTTTTATCTTTCAGAATCATGTCTTCGGCCAGATTATGTTTCCCATACCGTAAGGCATACATTAGTGGGCTCCAATTTTCATTATCCCTGACATTTATCCCGGCACCATTTTGAAATAGAATTTCTGCAATCTTTTCATCCTGATAGACCAGGGCTGTCATAATGGGAGTCCACTTGTTATCTTTTGCCTTGTTAATATCGCATCCTCTGTCAAGTAACATTTTAAGTAGTTCTTCATCGCAACCGTTCCGAAGAGACATGAACAGATTGTTCCATCCATCTTTAACCTCTCCTTTGATGTCCGCCCCTTTATTAAGAAGAAGTTTTGCCATGTCGATCATACCGTATCTGAGTGAAAACATGAGGGTGGTCCATCCATTGCCTGTTGAAATTGAAGTGTCAATGTTCTGTCCGATAAGGTATTCGGATATTTCACTGTTTTTAAATTCAAGTGAGGTCATAAGGAGTGTCTGGCCGTTCTCCCATAATTTGTTAAGATCATTTTTCTTTTTTAAAAATTTTCTCAATGAATCCAGGTCACCATTTTCCACCGATTTCATAGCATTGTATTCATCGACAAATTCTCCTCGCGGGGAAGGTTGATAAAGAGGGATCATAATTTTCCCACCTGTTTTTTCCAGATAGTTCTTCGGGGAGTTGTTATTGATCAACCCTGTAAGTTTCAAGTTTGATCTGAATTTTAATTTTTTGAAGTTAGTATCAATGAAGATTTTATATTTGTAATTCTCCAGGTTTTCTTTAAGAAGAGTGACTCTAATATTTCCAAGATAGTTAAGATTTGATTTAGAAGCACTGAATTTTTTATCGATCTTATAATATTTTTTTCTGAAAAAGATATCTTTTATTGTAAAGAGACTCCCCACTGATTGAAGAAGGAAATAGTCTCCGTTCACTATTGAAAAAGTATCGATCCGCTTTGATCCGTCCTTTACAACCCTTATTGTTATTTTTTCATTAGGACTTGTGAGTTTTTTCTTTTTCAGAAAAGATACACTTCCGAAACTTATGGAGTTGAAATGATTGCTCTCAAACTTTCCATCTTTCAATTCTTTAATAAAAGGGCCTTCATATTTTTTAGTGTCGGATAACACCGTTAATGAAAGAAAAACACAAAGATAGATTACAAATATAAGTTTTTTATTCAAAATCCCCTCCCCTTGGTAAATTATCAATATACAGATTTCAAGCCTGGAATATAATTTTATTTTAAACTATTCAGAAAGCAAATTCAACAAACAAGTTCAACCTTTGATTTTTTTTCTTTTGATAATATACTACAAGTCTTGTGAAATGATTAAAATTATCGTTTTTCCCAAATATAATCACCACCAAGCACAGAAGTTCTTTATTGTTGATTATTTTGTTGAGATATATCAGCATCTTCAGATCAAAAACCTGCCGGAAATACTGGTAGATCCTCTTGCAAGTGAATTATCTTAGTATTATCCCTTTCAATCCAACTATTACCGATGGTGAAGATGTTTTAAGAACCCGGAACATAACCTTCCCCTTTTTCATAGAAGGAATAGAAGTTTCAAACTCTCTCTTCTCACCCTTTTTCACATCCCTGAAGAGCAATTGATCGATCATTTCATCGTTTACCAATACTTGAAGAATAAGATATTCAGATTCGCCTTTGTACTCTATATTTCCATTTATAAGTATCATTGAAGAATCTGTGATAATCCCGTTCCTGCTTAGAGTGATCTCATTTCCATTGAGGTCGGTGACTTTGTTGAGAGAAATTTCAGCAGTAGCAACCACTACTTTTATCTCATTTATGTTGCTTTCCCCTATGATATTATTAAAGTTATCAAGAGATCTGACTTTCCAATAAGTCCATCTGTTCCTTTTTAAACCATCCCAGATCTCTTTGTCCGGGGTAAAAGCCGGAATCCCTTTTATCTCTGACCATCTTACCGAGGATCTGTTGTTTAAAAGATTAACGAGTGAATGTGAGAAAGCGATCTGATATTTACCGATGCTTCCTTTAGGCTGATCCCAAGTGAATTCCGGGATCTCATCGTCTTTAGCTACAAACCCGTCGGGAGGAGATATTGTAGCCAGACTTATCTCATAAGGAAGTACATAATATCTCAGGGTAGGAAATATCACATCAACTGCAGGTCTGGTAAGCTTAAAGGAGATCGTGTGAACTCCCGGTTCGATCGTAGGAAGCCTCCGAGCCTGATCCATGGTTATCTCCTTGACCTCACCTTGTCTTGCGAACTCATTAATTAATCCGTAGACGGATCCATCGTAGAGCCATTGACCTGTTATAATGCCGGTTCCTCTCATCTTAAGTTTAAGAAGTGGTTTCAGCCTGTTTGAATTTCTGGGAACTACCTGGAAATATTTTCCATTTTCGAATCGGAGTTCAGCAACTTCAAGGATAACATCGTCAGAGATCCCGTAGACTTTTACCGGTAATTCAAAACTTCTGGCACTTTCTCCTGCTTCATCAACTGCCTTGATCATATAGTTCCCCGGTTTGTTATAGATATGGGAAGTTGTGTGGCCACCAAACAGAATGGTTCCGTCATCGAAATCCCAGAGTATGCTCTCACCGTGAAAGTTTCTGGCATATGCAACTAAAGGTTCCCCGATTCTAACCTCTGATTTGGAGATCTGAATGAACCTGTCGTCTGCTGAAACAGTTACGAAAGCAGTGACCGGATTATGTTTAAGATCTTTCTCACGGACAGAAACCGTATAGACTCCTGTTTTCTGATAACGATGATACTGGTATTGATCTCCCCAAAATTGGGTACCGTCCCCGAAATCCCAGAAGACAGAGGGAGTGATAAAATTCAATGCCTGAAAGTATATGTTCTGATCTTCCTTGGGCATAAGTGGTGAAAAAGAAATTGATCTTTCTGATCCGACCTTTATTCTGTAGGTAACTGTATATGAAGCTGTTGTTGAACCGCAGTTGGGGGTGATAAATGTCGAACCGCGAGTATACTTTATCGTGTAGTTGCCCGGGATTGTATAAATATGATCCTGCCATCCGTGATCCAGATCATCCGGATAAGATTTGGTCGTACCGTCACCGAAATACCAAGTAGATGTCCCTCTCCCGGAATCATGACAGGTTTTGCTGAAACTTATTGTATCTCCCACATAGTACGGTTCACTCTGGCTGACAATGATATCTGACGGTGTCGGAGGAGGTGTCTGCGATTGCAACATGATAAAGCTGATTGCTAAGATAATTAACAATAAATATAATTTTTTCATCTTATTCTCCTAGAATGATATATCTGCTTTCAGATATACAGAGGTTGAGTCGGTAGATATTCCACTATTCTCATCTTTTTTGTAGTTGCCTTTCAACGAGAGCGAAGGGCTTATTTTGTTTTTAAAAAGTTTCGCCATGAAGAAGTTGAGACTCAGGTCGGTCGAGAAAGTTTTTGAGTCAGAATAAACACTCTCACTGCTGTAATACGAAGAGAAAATAGACAAAGTGAATATGTTGGGGATGAATTTCAACTCTGAGCTGAGGGATATATTCAACATCTTGGAGGTTGAGTCGTCAGAAAAATTCTCTGTTTGAGTATAGGATGCTGAAGGAGAGAATGACATGAATTTCCCGAACATAAGAGACATGGAAAGGGTTGCATTCAGGTTGGATGTGAAATTTTCAGATACTATTTTACCGAGACCGAATGAGATCGAGTTGCTTCCGGAATAGTATCTGGCACTTCCCTGGAAAGTTGTTGTGTTCATAGCTGTTCCGGTACTTTGTAACCCGGTTGATTCATCATAATTAAGATTATTTCTTCCGATATTCGCACCGAGACTGAAGTGATTCCCAATGGTCCAGTTCACATCTGTCTTGATCTCTTTTGTCCTTTCTGTATTATATTCTGCGCTGTTCAGATAATTTTTTTCATCTCTGTAGTTCACATTCCAGGTGACCTTCGTAAAATTAAGTCCTATCATCGTGTTAAATCCTTCTCTATCATTAAGCATCATCAGGTTTGCTATCGAATGGTAATTAGCACCTATCTTCCGATAGGTCCCATTTGCCGATACTTTACCTTTATAAAAATTGAAACCTGCTTTCAAGGCACTGTCTTTCTCCTTACTTATATCACTGCTATCTTCACCTTTTCCAAAATTACTCTGTGCATATTCAGCATTCAATGTAAGGCTGTTCTTTAAAAGTTTTAGTTCTCCCCATAATGACACCAAATTACCTTCCCTATATGGATCATCATTAGAATACATGGTCTTACTGTCAAGTCTATCTTTTCCTGTAATAAAAATAGTTTTTACCTGGAACTTCTGGCCCTGCTTATATCCTGTTGCAGCACCGAAAAGATTTGCATCAGGCATTGGAAGTCCGAATCCCTCGAAGCCTGATTTCTGCTGTGAATTTGTTGAGAACAGATTTAAATATAATTTATTTCCGGTCATTTCATAATTCATGCCTCTTCTGCTTAACCATGAAGTTGTTAAATCTGTATGGTTGATCGATACGTCACCCGCCTCGAACTTGTGGTTACCTTTCTTGAACCTTATGATCATACTCGAAAGGTTGATGTGGCTCTCATCAGGGCCGATCTGATCCAGATATGTGAAATTAGATTCAAAATCGAATTGATATTCGTTGTCATAAATATTCCGGTATAACCTTATATTCCCGTTATTGGAGAAAGCTGCACCCGGATATTCAGAACTGTCATGGATTCTTGTGGTTGATGAATATGATGGGCTTATCTTAAGAAAAGGGTTCTTTTTTTTAGGCGTTGGTGACCCGGATCCGGTGTTTAAGAAATAAATTTCAGGGGATGTTTTTTTTGTAAAATTTGTTATGGTGAAGACTGGAGAAAGAGGATTTTCCTTTCCCCTGTCTTTTTCGAATATAAAATATTCCAGGTCTTTACCATAGAGATTTTCCACGGGGAGTTTGTAATAAATCCCCCCATTCAAATCAATCTTCATTTTTCGGATCTGGTAATAGTTGAGTCCTTTGGTCTTGTAATATATATAAAAGTCTTTACCTCGACTGAGTGTATTTACCTTTATCGTTATCTCTGTATCCCCTTTTTCGATAATGGGAAGATAGTTTGAGAATCCAAAGGATTTACTCTGGACACCAAAATTCAATAATAAAAGCAGGATCAAAATATAGTGTAATTTTACTCTCATTTTTTTTACTCCTTCTGTAATGTATCTAAAAATAAAAAATTATACAAGATAGCAAGGTCCTTTATTCAGGCCTGAACTATAGAAATTTAAAGTATGATATCTCTGATGCGGTAGATATTGTACCTGTTGCATCAACGATCCTTACCTGCCAATAGATCCATTTCCCGGATGAATAGGAACCGGAATCGAGATCGAAATAGTTGTTCTCTCCGGTTGTTTCCCAGTTGATCTTTTTTTCATTCATGAACTGAAAAGGGAGCCGGGATATGGCTATCTCAAATCTACCCCCTTTTTTCAACTTTTTCCATTTCAGTCTTAAAGTTTTTCCGGGTCTCAATTTTGCACCTGTCAAAGGAGAGATCGTCCTGATCGCACCACTATTCGTCACAAAATATCTGAGGACCGGGATCCTGCCGTCAAACTCAAAATTTGTAAATTCAAAAGTGAGGGAATGTACTCCGGGCTCCAGTACAGGAAGTTTCGCTATATCATCCCCTTTTAGTGTTATCAGGCTCTTACCGGATAACAGCTTTGTAAATATTCCAATGACCTTTCCGTCAAAGAGCCAGTTTCCTGTTATTATTCCCCTTCCCTTCATTTTAAGTATAAGAAGATAACCGGGAGACAGACTTTTCATGGGGATTATCCTGAAATATTTACCATTGCTGAATTTCAGTTCTATTGCACTGATGTTAAAATCATCCATCTGCTCTTTAACTATAATGGTCTTTTTGAATAGTTTTGCACCTGTTCCTTTGTAGTCTTGCGCGGTTATGTTGAATGAACCGATGGAACTATATTGATGTGTAATGGATTTGGAAAGGATCTGCGGAGGTGTTTCATCCCCGAAGGTCCACTTTACTGCACTCCCCTTGAAATTCACTGCTGATAATTTCAGAGACTCGCCTTTGAGTATGTTTTTTGATCCGAGTTCCAATGATCTGTTGTCAGGCTGAACGTTTATTGTTTTTGTGACAGGGGGGTACATCCCTGATTTGTCAATAATTGTAATTGTTTTCATTCCCGGAGTGGTGAATACCAGATCTTTTGGGTTTTGGCCTGATGTGGTTTTTCCGCCTGTGAATTTCCATTCAAAGTTACCACCCTGAGAATTTCCGATCTTCATTGATACTGGAACACCGGCAATAATATTATTACCAAGCTGGAAGTTTCTATTATCCCTGACAATATTAAGATTAATTTCAAATTTTTTGTCTCCTTTACCATCAAAGTCGACAGCATATACTTTGTACATGCCTGCCTTTGAATATTTATGCTTTATCTGTTTTGATCCTCTTTTCTCAATTCCGTCGCCAAAATTCCACTTGATCCTGCTGTCATTAAAATATTTTGCCATGAATTCAATTTCAGTATTTTCAAAGAATCTTTTCTGATCTGTAACTATCTCCCTGTTGTCCCTCACTATATTAATTCTTAACTTTACAGGAACTTTTGAAGTACCATCAAAGTCATATACTTTTATGATGAAATTGCCGGGTCTTAAGTATTTTAAGATCATCTGCTTCCCGCCGTTTTGTACCTTTCCGGCTCCCGAGTCCCACTTGAGTATATTGGAGTTGAAGTTTCTTGCAATAAATTTTATTTCACCCTTTTCATAAAGGATCTTGCTCCCGGTTTCAATAGTTCTGTTGTCATTTATCGAAATTGTTTCCTTTACCGGAGACTGCCCCTGGATCTCTGCAAAAATATCAACCCTTCCCGGATCTTTGAACTTATATTGGATCTCTTTCGGGGAATTGTTGATCGGGTTATCATTTCCTATTTTCCAGCTGACCGTATTGGCTGTACTGTTCTGAAGTCTTATCATCACCTGCTGCCCTACAAGTGCGGACTGCGGCTGAACCAGGATCTTTCTTGAATCCTGGTTGATCGACATCCGGAGGGTAACATACGGCCCGTTCGAACCTGCTTCTCTTGCTTTTATGGTATAACCTCCCATATTTGAGAATGTATGCTTTTCCATCTGGCCGCCTGTCTTTTTGTCCCCTCTGTCAAAATCCCATTCAATTGATCCGGAATTGAAGTTCATGGTATTGAACGTTACTTCATTATAAAGAGAGGGATTCTGCGGATTCATATTGATCGATCTGTTATCCGGAAGGATGTTAACGATACAGGTAATGACGGAGGTTGAGTTACCTCCATGATCTTTTACTTTCACGGTATAATTCCCCGCATTCTGATAAGTATGTTCCCTGTTCGCTTGTCCATTGGAGATGGAACCATCACCGAAATCCCAATTAAGAGAGTTGGATACAAAGAATTTTGACTCGAACAATACTGGATTGCCAGCCTTGAAATTATGCCCTTTTGGTTCTACTTCCCTTCTCTCTGTTACAGTCAATTGAGTTGACAATAATGTCGGTGATCCACCTGGAGGTTTTTTTTCACAGGTTACATTATAATTCCCGGGCTCTTTGTAAGTATGAGTTGCAGAAGGTTGTGACCCTGATACCGGAGGTGTTCCATCGCCGAAGGTCCACTTATATGTGTGCTGTACATGAGGTTCTCCTCCACCCCGTATTTCGAATTCCACCTGTGTACCGGGAAAGATCTGTCTGTTTCCGAACTGGATATTTTCACCGTTGAGATTCAGCACGCATAGTAATGATATTAATGTTATGTAAAATATGGTTTTCTTCATAATGCAATTCTCCTTACTGTATATATAGAAGACAAATTTGAAATATCTCAATTATTTAAATAAAATCTGTACAAATTGAAATTTGCCCAGATCAGCGGATGGCTGAAAGAGATCTGTTTTCTATTTGATAAAGGGATCCTTTTTTTCCGGAATGATATTTTTATCCTTCGCAATAAACCTGCTATGTCCTTGAAGTTTTCTGCATTACTTTTAAGGCCTGAATAGAAAGGCATTATCAATCTTGAATTAAATTCATTCACAGGCCAGAAACTGGCGATCATCGATCCGGCACCTGAATTGTATAATGCTGCAGTCATTCCATTTATCGCCTGCTGTCCGAGCAGATGGTTCTCCGAACTTCCGCAAGAGCTGAGAAACATCAGGTCACAATTAAAACTCAGATTTGATATATCTGAAACATAATAGATCGGATCATTCTCCTCTCCGGGGGAAAACAAAAAGAATGAATACCATGGATATTCATTATTACTTATGAAATGAGTCGCCAGATGAACTATTCTTGACCACGGGGCTGTCCGTTTGAAATTTTTTTTTGTGAAATTCAGGCCTGTATAGTATTTGTTTCGTCTCTTCCCCCATATGTTCCGGATCTTCTGGATTTCCTCCCCGGAGGATGGGAGTTGTTCCAGTCCCGAGTCGGGCATTCCGATTGAATCCGAAGATTCTTCCATCTCGGCACTGATAATCGGGAAACCGAAGGCTGTGATATCAAAAGATCTCCTGCTGGGTCTCTTCCTGTTTTTAAGGTGGAATAGAGAAAGGGTGTATTCAACTGAGTAGTTGTCAATAAGAAACTTTGTGTTCTCATATTCAGAGAAAATAATGTCAGGTTCTTCCCTTTCAGTGCTAACTTTGATAGCCAGGGCTTCGAAAGGGATCCTGAAAAGGACATTGTCAGGGATAATGATCAACCTGCTTTTGTCCTTATGAAATTCCAGGATCTCATAAAGAAGTGTATTGTATAACTCCTGTGATTTTTTGAGGTCATATTTAATTCTCAGGAAATCTACTTTTCCTTCTGCATAACTTTCTATCGGGCCAAGGAGTGAATTGGTAAGTCTTTCGATATGATCACTCTCTTTTTCAAGTTTTTTATATCCTGCTGATCTGCTGTCTATCACAAATGCATATGAGTTCTTCTCAAGAACCAGGAATTTTATTATTACAGTGTCTTTGGACAATCTCTTTTGAATTGAAGGAATGTTCAGATCAGAAATTTTGTATCTCCTATAGTTTCTAGGCATTTCTATTAACAGGTCATCAAGTTCAATAAGTTGTGTTTTTAATTCGTTGATCCTGTTCTTGTAAAAAACTTTTCTTTTTTGCTTACTTTTCCCTGATTCAAGTTTATCTTGAGTTTTTCTTATCTCAATTTTTATTTGTTCCCGTTCAGCTGAAATGTTGGAAAAACGTCCGGCCCGGCCCCTGATATAATGGAACATATATGGATTTTTCATTTCTCCCGCAAAGATCGCTTTTTTCAAATATCTCAAATCATTAGTACGGTCAAACATTTTAAAATTAAATCGTGCAATAGTTGAATATACATAAGAGATATCTTTCCGGAATGGGTAGTGTTTCAGATTTTTAAGGCGAGAAAAAAATTCCTCAAGATTATTCAATGTATTTTCATAATATCTTTGAGCGTTTTTCAGATCTCCTCTCTTCTCATATATAAGTGCCTTCAAAAAATAGTAAAAAAAATATCCCTTATAATGTGGCGCATAGATCTCGTCCATCCATTGCATGTAAATGGAAGCAATCTCCAGGTTCCCGTAATATACAGCTCTCCTGATAAATTCATAAATTACCGGAAGCAGATTTGAAAATGACTCTGTCCTGATACCAAAATCAACTGCGGATTTAAGTATGTTCAGGCCTTCGATCTCACTTCCGGTTTTAAAACATATCCGGGCTTTCAAAAAATCTGCATTCAGTTTGATCTCTGAGGAGTTTTTATTTCCGCTGACCTTGAGACTGAGGTTGTTGTAGTATGCTGCTTTTTCGTAGTCCCCCTCAGAAAAATAAACTTTCCCGAAATCATTAAATACTGTCATCCTGAGGCTGTCCATATCAAATCTGATGGCACAGTCATGAGATTTCTTCAGATATTTCAGGGAGAGTTTGTTTCTCCCGAGCAGTGAGAATACATTTGCGATCCTCTTATAAATATATCCATTTCTGGTGCCTGGGATTTTTTCTGAGTATTTTCGGGCTTCAAAAAAATTCTGAAGAGATTTTATAAGGTTATTTTCCAACAAATAATAATCGCCCAGAGTAATGAATATTCTTTTTAATTCCCCGTTGTCACCGAAATTTTTCCTTACATCTGCCTGTTTCTCCAGATAGAGGATCTCTCTGTTAATATCTCCCTTTTTTTTGTGATATTCATGCAACCTGATGAGTGTCTCCAGTCGTGATTCATCATTACGGGAAGATTCCAAAGCTTTTTTTATGTAGAAGTGTTCGTTTTTTTTAGATAATTTTGCAAGTTGGAGATTAACAAAATAATGAATATGTAAGAATTTTTTCAAATTCAGCATTTTTTTTAGTACCAGAGTTGTTCCATTCCGGGAGTTACCTGTTTTTGATATTCGGCATAACCGGACAAGTTTTTGCTTTATTACTTCAGTATTACCGGGTAACTCAGAGTTGAATATCTCTTCAATAAGTGTGCTTGATTCCTCGTCAGGATTTGTTTCTATCTCCTTTGATGCCGGAAAAATGCTCAGGAAAAGAACAAAAAGTAAAAATATGAGCAAAGTGTGTTTCATTTGCTCCATTTTATTGAAATAAGAAAAAAGATTCAATTTCTTGCTTATTTAATCTTTATTTATTAGAATTATCAATATTTCACACAGGACTGGGAGATGAAGGGAAGCGAGAGCTTAATAGAATCATTAAAAACAGATAACTCATCTGGTGACACAAAGATAATTCACAAATATAACGCAAGACTTTTCACTTATTTCCGTTCAAGAATTAAAGGGCTAGACAGCTATGATGATCTTGTTCAGGAAGTTTTTGTCTCTTTTTTTGCAGCTGTAAAGAAGGGTAAGATCCAGGACGATGAATTTATTGCCCCCTTTATTTTTGGCATTGCAAGAAATATTGTCTACAACTATTTTTATAAGAAAAAAAAAACTGAGAATATTGCAAAAAAGGCAGAAAGCGAACATGATCCCTTCATAAATTTTTCCGGTGAAGAGATCTTACAAAATGAAAGGCTGATCGTTCTTGTTAATAAATATATTGGAAAACTTAAGGACGTTGACAGGACTATACTGAAGGAGTTTTATATAAGAGAGAACACTATTAGTGAAATATCCGTATTACTAAAAAAGACGAAGCATTATGTAAGTGTCCGGAAAGAGAGGGCAATAAAGAAAATTAAAAGTGAGATATTAAGATCCGAAGATATATTTAAGTAATAGAGGAAATATGAAGTGTAAGGAATTTGAATCCCTGATCGACAGCTATCTTGACGGAACTATTCCGGAAGACAAAAGCGAAATTTTTGAAGAACATTACTTTCGCTGTGATAGTTGTTTCTCTTCATTGAAAATTTCTGACCACCTCTATAACAAAAAAATACATATCGTTACGGGTAAAAAACGGAGCTTTTCATCTGTCTTCAAACCGTCACTTGTCCTCGCATCAATGATCTTAATAATATTTTCTTCACTATTTTTTGTAGATATGAATGACAAAAGTGAACAACTTTTTAAAGTATCTGAATTTGCTCCTCCTTTATACATCAGGGGAGAGAATCGCGGGGACAGATCATCATCCGCATTTTATAAGGCTATGGAATATTATGGGGAAGGTGAATATGAGGATGCCTACCGGGTTATCACCTCCCCGCAGGTTGGAACTCCTCAGCTCTGGTTCTTCAGGGGAATACTTGCCCTGCTCAATGGAGAGAACAGAGATGCACTCTCCCATTTTGACCAGATAATATCAATAATGGATCCTTCATATTACGATGAGGCTGTTTTTTACAGGGGGATCTCTTTGCTGAGAATGAACAGAAAAAATGATGCTTTGGATGAATTTAAAATGTTGGAAAAAATGTTCAGTCCCCTCAGTCACAAAGCTGTAGATATGGTTAGAAAAATTTCCGCGCTTTGATCCACTTGATTACTTTTTTGTCTACAAGAAAGAGAACCGTCCCCATTTTTTGTAGACAGTATTTTAATTAGTTTGAAATCAAATTGTACTGAAAACTGGTATGAGTATATAATGGGTCTTTCGGGAGGATTGGGAATGCAGAAAGAATGTAAAGTAAATGTTAACTCTGAAATAGGTGGATTAGGTGGAGTAATATTACATACACCGGGTAGAGAGGTTGAGAACATGACACCCGGGAATGTTGAGAGGGCTCTTTATAGTGATATTCTTAACCTTTCTGTAGTATCAAAGGAATATTCTCAGATGAGGGATGTACTGAACAAAGTAACTACAGTATATCAGATCAGAGATCTTCTCAGGGATGTTCTGTTAAATGAAAAAGTTAAGGAGACACTGGTAGGGAAAATTTGTGAGAATGAGGAAGTTAATGACATTCGCGATGAACTTCTGGGGATGGAAAACGATGTTCTGGCAGTGTCTCTCATCGAAGGGACAAAAAAAATTCCTGATTCATTCACGAAATTCCTCAGCAAAGCCAGATATTCACTTAAACCTCTTCATAATTTTTTCTTTGTAAGGGATGCATCTGTATCGGTTGACAACTCAATTCTCATCGGCAGGATGAAAAATAAGGTCAGAGGGAGGGAGTCACTTATAATGGAAACAATATTTGATTTTCATCCTTTGTTTACAACAAGGACAATGAATCCACTGAATGGTCAGGGTCTTAGTGATTCTCTTTCGATCGAGGGTGGTGATGTCCTGGTAATTAAAGAAGATATTCTTCTGATAGGGATAGGGTCAAGGACTTCTCCTGAAGGTGTGGATTATATTATAGAGAAAATGAATGAGCAGAAGAAAAAAATGGAGATCATCGTACAGGAGCTTCCACTGGAGCCGGAATCATTTATCCATCTCGATATGGTTTTCACAATGCTGGATAAAGATAAATGTATGATATATGAACCGGCTGTACTAAGTCCCAACAAATACCAGACGGTGCGGATCAGCCTTGACAACGGGAAGGTCGTGTCGATCAGAGAAGAGAAGAATATTCTGGAGATTTTAAAAAAACTTGGTCTTGATCTGGAACCGGTATTTTGTGGAGGGAGAACGGATAGTTGGATCCAGGAACGGGAGCAATGGCATAGCGGAGCAAACTTCTTTGCTCTGGGTGAAGGGAAACTAATAGGATACGGGAGAAACAATTATACAATAGAGGAGATGAACTCCAGTGGGTTTGAAATTATTAAATCGACAGATGTCTTGAAGGGAAAGGTCGATCTGAACGAATATGACAAATATGTCATCACTGTTAATGGTGGAGAGCTCTCAAGAGGGGGAGGCGGATGCAGATGTATGACAATGCCGGTCAAACGTGCCCCTGTCAGTTGGTGAAGGTGACCTGATCAGCTACTCTCTATTATCAGGTTATCGATCCTTTTTTTCTGCCCCGGCTTGAATTTCTGATAAAATCTATCTTTGCATTCGGTGAAAATTTTATTTGCTTTGTCTTTATTACCTATTCTCAAATATAAGATCCCAAGATTAAAATAAACATCGACAAGTCCCGGAGCGAGCTTCAGTGCAATGTCTAGATCTTTTATTGCCTGATCAATATTCTTTAAAAATATGTTTACAGTCCCTCTTCCGCTATAAGCTTCTGCAATTCCGGGATCCAGAGATATGGATCTTGAAAAACTTTCATTAGCTTTGTCTAATAGTGCAGGGTCCCTTTTCTCCATGAATATCATCAGGTTTGATACACCTGCCTTATTGTGAGCAGCGGCATTTTCAGGATCTTTCTCAAGCGCCTTCTTATAATAAGCAAGAGCTTCGGATTGTTTTCGCATTTTTGAAAGGATGTGTCCATAAGAAACATATACTGAAGGATCATCCGGGTGAAGTGATATCAGTTCTTTCAGAAGGGCCAAACCTTTCCCGCCTGCTCCTGTATTCAATAATTGTATGGATACATCAGAGAGCAATTTTATGTTGTCAGGGTTGCTCCTGAACTCTCTATTTCCGGAAATTTTTTCAAGGATCTTTATTGCATCCTGATCTCTTCTCATCATTCTAAGTGCCAGTGCGATATTCCTTTTAATGCTGTAATTCATTGGTTCAATTTTTTCTGCCCTGACGAACATTGACATTGCTTTGGAAAAATTTCTCCTGTTAATATGAATTTTCCCAAGCATAATAATTGCCTGGGTGTTCTTTTCATTTCGGGTCAGAATGTTCTTACATACTTGCTCGGCATCACTAAATCGACGCTCTACAAAATAAGAATTAGCGAGCAGATCGGTAAATTCCTGACTCTCGGGGAAATCTTTTACAGCAAGTTCCCGGAACTTTAACAGGTTTTTGTCATCACCTTTCTTTCTGTAAAGAGCATCAAAAACTTCATATGCATGAATGGTATCTATCCTGTTTCTTGAGAAAAAAAGTTTCTTAAGATCTTTTTCAGCTGAAGCAATTTTTCCATTAGCTACATCAGTTTTTATATCCCTTAATCTGGCAAGAAATCTGACACCTGTTTTCGGGTCGATCTTTTTATTTGATTTCTTAAAAGAGGAGATATAACCCAGTGATGAAAGATGTTCCCTGTCCCTTTTGCTCAGCTCTCTTTTCCCGGATTTGTTGATCCTGGTCCTGTTACTGTAAAAAAGGCGCAATTTGCTATCAAGCATCTCTGCAATGTTTTTTTTCCGGTTGAAAAGGTTTTTGGTCTCATTCGGATCTTTTTTGAGATCATAGAGCTCAGGCTCAGGGAGAGATATATATTTGAATTCGTCGCTGATTATCCCCGTCAGAGGTGACCAGCCCATATGTTCCTTTGCATAAAGACTTTCAAAATACAGATCTCTGTCATCATTCGCTAATCCTTTTGCTGAGGCCAGGAGGTGCCTGCGATCTTTGATTCCCGGTGTGGTTCCGGAGAAGCTTTTGATAGCATGATAAATATCTGTCAGTTTTGCCCTGCTGCTTACCCTCTTCCCCTTCGGCAGCCCGGGTCCGTTCCAGATTATAAGAGGAACCCTTAAAGTAACATCATAACAGAATATTCCATGACCGAACTCCTGATGTTCTCCTTTATCTTCCGCATGATCCCCGGCAATGATTATAATCGTATTATCCAGAAGTCCCTTATCCTTAAGGAGCCTGGTGATCTTTCCGATATAGAGGTCCATGTACGCTATCTCTCCGAGGTAGGGATCCTTTTTAAATCTATCTCCATATTTTCCCGGAGGTGAATAGGGAGTGTGGGGATCATAAAAATGAACCCACCCGAAGAATTTTTTATTTCCTGTCTTGTTCAGCAGGATCTTGAATTTATTGAAAACTTTATCTGCCGGAATCTGAGAAGATTGAGTTACATTCATTTCTCCGACGTCCAGTGAGTCATCATATGTGTCAAACCCCTGGGAAAGTCCGAATTTTGAAGAGAGGACGTAAGAAGATATAACAGCAAATGTATGAAAATCTTTTTTCTTTAAAAATTCAGTTATTGTCTCATGTTCATTTCTGAGAGTGTACCATCCGTTATTTCTGACATTCATAACGAATGGATGCTTCCCGGTAAGCATTGATGCATGTGCAGGGAGGGTTACAGGTATATTGGAATAGCAGTTTTCATAGATAACCCCGTCATTCCCTAATTTGTCTATATTGGGAGTGAACATAAGATTGTCGTTATAGCATCCGATATGATCAGCTCTTGTTGTATCGAGTGTGATCAGGAGGATGTTCTTATTTTCCGGCTCTGCCGAAAAGGCCGGGCTCGTTGTAAAAGCTATAGAAAAAAGCAGTAAAAAGGCTAAGTTTCTTCCGATAATTTTCATACCTCATTTTAACATAATTGATTGTTGAAAAATTAAAAATACTTATAACTTCATATTGGATAAGAACGATCTATATTTTCAGGTCAAAAACTCCGTTTTTTGTTATGATCTTTTTTCTGTATGTTCCGCTATTGATGATAATATCTCTTGCTACTATTGAATTGGAGATCATGGTATTGCCGCCAATTTTTGTGTTGTCCCAGACTATCGAATTAATTACTTCTGCTCCATCTGTTACGGAGACTCCCTCTGAAAAAGAATTTCCGTAAACTTTTCCGTTGTTTTCCCGGAAAGTCCTATTGGAGAGGAAATAATTTTCGGGTGAGCCGAGGTCAAGCCATATTCCATTGTATTCCAGAATCCTGATAGAGCCTCCTGAAGCTTCGAGAGAGTCGAAAAGGTTTTCCCGGCTAAGTTCTTTCAGGAAATCGCTCCGGAATAACGAGACCCCTGCATACATGATATCTGTGACATCCGGATCTTTATCTCTTCTTAAAAAGTCACCATTCTTCGTAATGATGGAAGAGTAGGGGCCGTCCTTTTTCCTTACAAGAATAACACCATCAGAATTATTCTTATCCATTTCTCCACGAAGTTCATTGTAAGGGGTGTCGAGAAAAGTATCGCCATTGATTACGAGCATATATTTACTATCATTACTTCTTATTGTTGAGAGTATTCTGTTGCCGGAAAGTTTCTCCTCCTCGATGTAAGTTATGTTAAGGCCGGGAAGATGAAATTTCGTGATCAGAGGAGCCAGGTGGTGAACGTTAATGAATCCATGATCGAGTCCGAAACCTTTCAGTTGTTGTGCTATGAGGTTAAGAAGCGGTGTCCCATCCAGAGGGAATAGAGGTTTGGGAAGACTGTTTGTAAGTGGTTCTGCACGTTTTCCGAATCCGCCGGCAAGAATAAAGAAATCTGTCAATATTCCCTGAACCTGATAAAATCGAGTATTTTTGTCAATGATTCTTTATATGTGGATGGATGGAACCTTTCGAGAAAACTTTGACATTTTTTATAGTACTCATCCACTTTCTCCTGTGACTTTTCTTTTATCTCATATTTGTTAAAAAGATCAAGAAGCTCTCTGCTGTGCTCGACGGAAAAATATTTTTTGATATCTTCTTTTTCGGAAGAATTTTGGAGAAGAATGAATGGTAGTGTTATTTTCCCTTCCTGGAGGTCTCTGAATCTGTCTTTTCCGGAACTCGTTGAGAAGATATCAATAAGGTCATCACTGATCTGGAAGATGTTTCCGAAATTTATACCGAACTCATAAAATTCGTTCTCCACCTCTTTCTCTTCTTCATTGATTATGGCAGCCATCCGGGTAACTGCACCGAAAAGTGAAGAGGTTTTTTTCGATATTACTTCAAGGTATGTTTCAAGACTGACATCATAATTGAAATTGTTTTCGATTTCCTGTAATTGTCCTTCCACCATTATCCTTGCGGAATCCAGGAGTATATCCATAAGTCTTGGATTTTTTATGCTGTTCATGATGTTGAGAGAGTGGACGAAAAGGAAGTCCCCTCCAAGCACAGAGATCAGGTTCCCCATGGAATTGTTAAGGGTTTTTTCTCCCCTCCTTAACTCTGCACTATCTATAATGTCATCATGTATAAGGCTGGATAAATGGAATAACTCAATAGAAGATGAAATGTCGAGCAGGCTGTCGGAATAATGATCGTTGGCACCGCTGAGAAGGAATAAAAGGGTGGACCTTATCTTTTTACCTTTGGATAAAGGCACTATGGATTTTATCTGATCGATAAGGTTAACTTTACTTTTCAATGTATCTGAGAGGATAGATGTGGTATTATCCAGCATTTTTATTACAGGGCGTTGTATATCTTCCAAAATCATTTGAGATAGTTTAGCACTCATTGAAATATTTTGCAATTTGTAAATGTGCCTAATATAATCATTAAATGATCTTTTCAGATTTTATAAATATCCGAACGGAAGGGAAGAACGAAATAATTGATATCACCGGGGAAGTAAGATCGATATTGAAAAATTCAGGTGTTTCGGCAGGAAATATTCTTGTTTTTGTCCCCGGGGCAACCGGAGCAATTACTACTATCGAATTTGAACCTGGACTTGTAAATGATTTCCCTGAATTGATGGAGAGACTTATCCCTGAGAATTCCACCTATCTCCACAATGAGACCTGGCATGACGGGAATGGGCACTCTCATTTGAGAGCATCACTGATAGGGCCTTCTATTACTATCCCTGTAATTGAAACCGAGCTGGTATTGGGGACATGGCAGCAGATAATCTTTCTTGAATTTGACAATAAGCCTCACCATCGGAGAATAGTAGTGCAGGTTTCAGGTGAATAATCAAAACAATTCTTGACAATTGACCTGTTTTTACCTATATTTATTGTTCACTATATAAGGAGAAATTAATGGAAAATGTGTCCCACGAAAAAACAAAAAATATTTTGAAGTGGTTTGGAGAGATAAGTAAAATACCCAGATGTTCTAAAGAGGAAGATGAGATAGTTAATTATCTTATAGAATGGTCAAAAGATAATGGTTTTGAATATGATATTGATAGTGTACAGAATATTGTTATTAAAGTTCCTGCTACTTCGGGGATGGAAAATTCTCCGATCGTTGTGATCCAGGGGCACCTTGATATGGTTTGCGAAAAGACTCCGGATTCTGATCATGATTTCACAAAAGATCCGATAAAATTTGTTTTTGACGGGGAATGGCTTACTGCAGACAGAACAACACTTGGAGCAGATAATGGCATAGCAATAGCTATGGCAATGGCTGCCGCTGTGGATAAAGATCTTGAGCATCCTCCGATGGAACTCCTTTTTACAGTCGATGAGGAAACAGGACTTACCGGAGCAAATGCGCTCGCTCCCGGATTCATAAAAGGGAAACTTCTTCTGAATATAGACTCTGAGGATGAAGGTGTTTTTACTGTAGGATGTGCAGGTGGAATTAATACAGATCTTACTCTTCCTGTCGATCTTGAAAATGCTCCATCAGGTTTTGGTCAATTCAAACTTAAGGCCGGCGGGATGAAGGGTGGTCACTCCGGAATAGATATTGCTTTGGGAAAGGCAAATGCAATTAAAGTTGTAGCAAGGACAATTAACTCGATCGTTGATCTGGGATTTGAAATTTTCCTTTCTGATATAACAGGCGGGTCTGCCCATAATGCTATTCCGAGAGATGCAGAGGCTGTGATCCTTATAAAAGACAGTGATACCGAAAAGATAAAAGAAGTTGTTAGTGATAACGAACAAACCATTAAATTTGAACATTCATTAACTGATCCGGACCTTGAGATAAAGCTTACCGCTGAGGAAGGTTCAATGGCCTCAACGGCAGTTTCATCAGCCGGAGTTAAGAAAATATGTGACTTCGTTCTGGCTATCCCTCATGGTGTGTTCGCTATGTCTGCTGATATTGATGACCTGGTGGAAACATCAAATAACCTTGCAAATGTTAAGATCGAGGATGGAAAAGTTATGATCCTGACAAGTCAGAGAAGTTCACTGGTATCAAGGCTTGATGCTCTTACAAACAGCATTGAAGCTATAGCAAGATTGGCTGGTGGTGAGGGAAAGAGCAGTGATGGTTATCCCCCATGGGAACCCAATATGGATTCTCCACTTCTTGCCAGAAGTGTTAAGTTGTATGAGAAAATGTACAAAAAAAAACCGGTCGTTGAAGTTATCCATGCAGGGCTGGAATGCGGTATCATCGGAGATAAAAATCCGGGAATGGATATGTTGTCTATTGGACCTACCATCAAATATCCTCATTGTCCTGATGAGAAGATTCATGTCGGAACAATAGGTCTGGTTTGGGATTTCATGGTGGAGCTTCTGAAAGAACTGGGTTAACTTTATTTGATACCCTGTCTTTGATCGAGCAGGTTTTTTGCGAATTTCATAATTACCGGATTGGTGTTTCTGTCTCTTGAAAGAATTATGAGATCCCTTTGATGCAGGTTTCTGACAAGACGCATTGTTTCAGTAACAGGGGCTTTGGGATTGTGTACCAGCCCCTGCACGATCGAATATTTTTTTGTCCATTCTTTGCTCTTGGCAATCTTGTCAATGAATTCTTTGTCGATGCTCTTGATCTTCAGAAAGATAGCGATCTCATCTTCAGAGATCTTCGGGCTGCTGAGAACAGATTTGATAACCATCTTGCTCGGGTCACGAAGCAGGATCATTCTTTCGGTCTTTGTACCTTCCAGAGCCAGTTTTACTTTCTCCGGTAACTTCATTCTGTTTATTTTCTCCAGAGTGGAGAGAGCTTTTTGTTCAATAGTTACATCTTCTATCAGATTATTTACATCAGCTTCTTCCAGGATCTCCTTGATTTCTGCACTGTCAGCAATATCCTGAAGATCTTCCAGAACCTCCTTTCTTGAAATTGGAGTTGCCTCCTCGACATTGAGATAGTAGTCCCTTATTTCTGTGATCTTCCCTTTTATAAATGAATCTGCAAAACTGTTCTTTTCAATGGCCTCCATTATTTCAGGGTAGGCGATCATTTTTATCTGGTTCTCAAGGAGAGTTGAGAGGATCTGAAAAGAGCCCTGTTCCGCGATCATCATAAGTATATCAACCGGGAGAGCCTGATTGTTTATTGCTTCGATCAGGATCTCGCTATCATCGGTATGAAGAGCGTTTGTAAGTATAAATCTGGCAACATTATGATTTGCCTCTTTTTTTTTTATATATCCGAGTTTGATAAATGCGGGAATTGCTATAAATCTTTTCCCGGCTCTGTCACCGAATTTTTTATTGGGGATGACAAATACCAGAGTTTCCATGTATTCTTCATCTTTAAGAGGGAGGTTTTTTTCGAGAAGGAGTTCGAGGATCTCATCACCGGGATCTCCATTAACTATCTTTTCAACAATAGGATCTTTTGAAATTAGCGGTTCCATCAAATCACCTTGTTGATGAACAGGAGATAAAATAAGACTCCCAGTAAAACTACCAAAAGAGCTCCCTTTATAATAGTTTTTCTGTTACGGAAGTTTGAGTATCTTAACCCTGTCATTGATTTAACAACCTGTTTGTTCTTATTTAGTTTTAATGAATTCAGCTCTTCAGAGAATTCAGTGTAAAATCTCTCCTTGTCTATATCAAGAAACTCCAGGTAGTTGTTGAGGAAGTTTGAGAAATAAAAAGGATTGTTAAAGAATTCATAATCCCCATTTTCAAGGGCATTAAGTATTTTTTCGTTCAGAGAAGAATGTAGGGAAATATATTCAGCTGATATACCTTTAGCATTTCTCCTCTCCATGAGGTATTTCCCAAAATTTCCCATCTTATTCCCTATATTTTATTAAATTTAAAGATTATGTCAATAACACTTTATGAAGAAAACAAAATATAATTATTTTACTCCACTTGACAATATATTATTGTTAAAATTATAATCTACCGGACAGGAAGGAGAGTTAAATGAACAAGAAGATTTCCGTACTATTATGGGTGGTGGCTTTTTTTCTTACGATCGTTGTAATATTTTATCAGAGGATGACCGGGCCTACATATCCGATCAGAGGTAATGCGTTGATCGGTGGGCATGAAGTAAGTTTCAAATTACTAAGGAGTCATACTTCTTTTGAATTGCTTCCGGTTGAGGTGGAGACTCCAGATGATGGAATATCAGGATTTGTAAAATATAAAAGGTATAAGAGCAAAGATAATTGGGCTGAGATCGAAATGAACAGGGTAGGGAACAAATTGATCTCTGAACTACCCGGACAGCCCAGCGCAGGAAAGATCGAATATTCTATCAGGTTGAATAGTGGTGATGAGCAGATCATTCTAAATGAAGGGAAGACAATTGTTGCCAGATTCAAGGATGAAGTACCGACAGCATTCCTCCTTACTCATATTGTGTTCATGATCTTCAGTTTTCTGTTCGCGATAAGAACCGGACTTGAGGCATTGAGAAAGGATGGCAATTATCTGAGTCTTGTCAACTGGACCCTTGGGATCGTTTTTATCGGGGGGATGATATTAGGACCGATCGTTCAAAAATATGCTTTTGGTGATTTCTGGACGGGTATCCCATTCGGTACTGATCTGACAGACAACAAAACCCTTTTTGCATTTATTTTCTGGCTTGCGGCATTCTTTCTTAAAAAGAAGAGCAAATGGTGGGTATTAGCAGCAACAATTATGATGATATTCATATACCTTATTCCACATTCAACATTGGGATCTGAACTTGACTATTCTACAGGTAAAATGAAAAACAAATATTCAAATGTGCTTTCCCTGCCTGACAGCAGCAGGAAAGGTTAGAGCTTTTTTTATTGCTCGGGTTCTCTTGAAATAACGCCCTTCTCTACAAGCAGTTCGACCTGTTTATTAACAGCCTCTGCATAACGGAGAAAATGGGGGATCGTCATGTGGAGATAAGAGTGTACTTTTACTGTAGCCGGGTCTTTGACATTTCTGATCCCCAGGCCCATACAAACCTCTTCCGGATTTATATTAAATGATATCAGGTTTGAAAAAAGATCCTGAGCATCATCATCGATGATCGTAAGTTTATCATTGTCAGCCATTCTGTCCTCCCTTTCTTAACTACAACTCTTTTTCTCAAGTTTCTTAAGATATTTGTAGAGTCTGAGTTCATCCTCAGTCAGGACAATGCCGCTGTTTTCCTGGGTTCTGTGCCCCTTTTTCATTACATCCAGGTTGGCAGTGAGTCCAAGTTTTTTGAAACCGTTCTTAACACTTTCCCGACCTTCAATGATAGATTCATAACTTATCACTATACTTTTAGGGATGTTTTCATGGGCAGCAATGAGAGCATTGTTGTTTTCGAACCAGCTTAGTTTGAATTGTGATATGCCTCTTCTGAACATACTTGATTTTACATCTGAAGGATTCCTGTAAATGAAGACCACTCTCATGTTCTTTGCAATATGGCTATAGAAGAAAATTGCAGGGATGTGAACGATCTTAAGCCCGGTTAGTCCTGATGTTGCATTTAGTGTTTTGACAACCTTATTGAGTTCGCTGATATTTTTGTCTGTCATTGCTTCATCAATAAGTGACTTCTCAAGCTCTTTTGCATCAGCCATTTCAAAATAACCTTCCTTATTGTAAATATCTGCTCCCAGGTCTGATGGAAACGAAACACCTGCACTTTCAACAAGTTGACATGCCAGTGAAGTTCCACTTCTCGGGTGTCCGGCAACTATTATCCCGTTCTTAAGTATCAGTGGTGCTACATCTTTTTTCTTTTTTTCAGCCATCTATTGTTCCTCCATGAGATAAAATTCTGAATTAATTGTTAATTATACGATATTTGGATGGTTTGACAAAATTATTTTACCCTTTTTTCCCGGGGACTCCTGACCAACTGGCCCTGATGAACGTCTAAATTGTCCATCTGCTTGTGGATAGCAGAAATAACACCCACTTTATCGAGAGTCCATTCCGGCGCATAAAATATTTCCGTGTCACGATCCCCGGTCAGACGATGAACAACGATCTCTTTATCAAGTTCAGATAGAAGTTCAATTATGGTGTTGATATATTCGTTCTTCTTCATCAGTTTGACCTCGCCTCTTTCATACATGTTAAAAAGTTCTGTATCCTTAAGAACATGGAGGAGGTGAAACTTAACTCCCGCTGGTTTTATTCTGTTCATTTCCCTGATCGTATCCTTCATATCTTTCATGTTTTCTCCCGGTATTCCTACGATCAGATGGACGATCACATCGATACCGGAAGATTTTAGTTTGTTGAAAGTTTCAAGGAATATTTCGTAGGAATGGTTTCTTTTTAATAATTGCAGACTTTTTTGATGGATCGATTGGAGCCCTAGCTCAACAGATAGATATGTTTTTTCTCCGATCTTCTCCAGCAGGGGGTATATATTCCCTGCGATAGAATCGGGTCTTGTACCGAGAAAGAGGCCGACAATATCCTTATATTCAAAAATAATATTATATTTTTCTTCCAATTCCTCTCTGGATGCATATGTGTTTGAATGTGCCTGATAATATGCGATGAACTTTATGCCTTTGTTGGCTGAAGTGAACATCTCTATCTGTTCCCGGATCGGTAGTGAGAAACTTTCGATAGGTCCGGAACCATATTTATCACAGAAGATGCAACCCTCATCCGAAATATCACCATTCTTGTTTGGGCAGGGGAACCCCGCATTGACCGGAATTTTTCTGATCTTATCCACTGAAAATTTTTTCTTCAAAAATGAATTGAAAGAATTATATCTGATCTGTGTCAATTGCCGAATTCACCTTACTCAAAAGATCTTTAAGATCGAATGGTTTTTTCAGGAAAAATTTAACATTAGAATCTTTTATCTTGTCAAGAACCTCCCTCTCGTCATAAATACCTGAAACAATTATGATAGGGGTTATAAAATTATGTCCTTTCATTTTTATGATATCCAAACCATGTTCTCCGGGGAGAAGCATATCAACAATGAGGAGATCATAATCCTTCCTTTTCAACAATTCTACGGCCACTTTCCCTTCTTCTGCGATGTCAATTTCGAAGCCATTTCCTTCAAGAAACTCCTTCAGCAGAGTGTTTATTGTACTTTCGTCTTCAATTATTAATATTTTCTTTTTTTTTGTCATGTTTCCCTCAAATATACAAACAGATATTCGATCCAGGACCATAAAAGAAAGTTTAATGTAAATACAGATACAAATTTCTTTAAGAGGTCCAGATCAGATCCTGAATTCATTCCGACTATATAGAGGAAAATCAGGAAGCTCAAGCTGCCGAATGCGATTTTTCCGATCGTGATGGAGGGTTTTACCTCTCTGTTCTTTCTGTAAATAAAGAAACTCGCAAGCAGGATCAGTATATCTCTCAGGAAGATCGGTACGGCTATCCACAATGGGAAATCTGTCTTAATTATCAATGCTATAAGTATAAAGAACATCAGTAATTTATCGGCTACAGGGTCAAGAATTCTGCCGAATGCCGTTTCCATTGAAAATCTTCTGGCGATGTATCCGTCAAGGAAATCGAAAAGTATCGAAAAGAAATATACAAAGATGAGCCACGAATAATTCCTCGGAGTAGAATACAATATAAGAATAAAAATCGGTGCGATGAATATCATCCTTAGAATGCTTAGTGTGTTAGGGACATTAAGAATAAATCGCATTAGAAATATATAATACAATAATGTCTTTAAATCAATACAAATTTGATTAAATTTTGCTTACCCGGGGTACTGCACCGCAACATCTTGAACAGGGAGGGAAAAATTTATTTTGTTTAAGCTGTTTTCTGAAAATTCTGTATTTTTCTCCCTTCCATATCTCTTTAAAATTATTGTCATGCATATTCCCGCATTTATACAAGAAACATCTGTTGTTGATTATCACATCACCATTTGCAAGAATTGTGGATGTTTTCCATGGGATAGAGCATCTCATGTTTGACATTTGTTTCTCAGGGTTTGAATAATATTGTTCAAGTGCCGAGATGTTTTTAAATACGGAGTTAAAAGTGACATTAAAAAGGTTGAATTTATCATGGACAAGCTTAAGTTGATCCCATAAAACTTCCAGGTCTATTTTTTCAAGATTTAACATGCCTATATTCACAGGAGAAGATTGTCCCAGTCCAGAATGATCGATATTGTGCCTGATACTAGCCTTCTCAG
Source organism: Candidatus Aminicenantes bacterium UBA647 (assembly GCA_002299555.1). GTDB lineage: Bacteria > Acidobacteriota > Aminicenantia > UBA2199 > UBA2199 > UBA647. The sequence goes on along the minus strand of DBOL01000003.1, from coordinate 16,084 downwards.
TAACAAAGTAGGGATGAGAAAATCGTATTGCATCAACTTTAATCCGATTAAGCATCAGGTTGATCTTGCTTCGGAAGAGTCTTTCAAGCTTCCCCTTCAGATCTCTGTATTTCCTGAATGAATTATATTCGGTGATCATTGTTTTTTTATTCCTTTATCAATTGAGCATTTTGATAATGCTAATATACGAAGCTGATTTATTCAACGTGAAAGCCTATATTGACCAAGGTAGAAAAAAGTGTTAAATTGAACAATTATTGATACGAGGTGAAATAATGATAATTGGTGAAATTGAAAGAAACGATACGGAAAGGTTAAGAATTGAAGCCAGCAACTACAAAGGGTCTGATTTCATTTCAATAAGGATCTACTATCTGGCCGATAATGGCGAATGGCGGCCTACAAAGAAAGGGATAACAGTAAAGCCGGAAAAGGTTGATGAGTTGATCGGATTTCTTTCTGATGCGAAAGAGAAGGCCGGGAAAGTGGAACCGGAGAAAGAGGAAGCCTGAAGGAAGGTGTCTGAATGAAAGATGTAGCACTGGAAAAACTGCTGAGGTTTACCAAGCAATTCATAAAACTGCGTACACTCGGGCATTTGTGGAATGCCCTGATAAAATTGCACTATGCAGACGTTGCTACATTGATTGAACATTTGATCCCGTCAGAGCGTCATATAGTTTTCAAACTTTTTTTTGACAGGAAGCTTGAGTTATCGAAATTTTCTGAAATTATCAGTGAGATAAAACCCGAGATCGCAGTTGAAATTTTGTCAGATTTTGAGACAAGGGATATTGTCCCTATCCTGAATGAATTGTCCTCTGATGATGCGACATCTCTGATCCCACTCTTTGATGAAGATCTGCAGATCGAGATTCTTAAGAAAATGAAAGATGAGGAGGTTGTTGATCTGCAGGAGCAACTTTCTTATCCGGATGAATCTGCCGGAAGGATCATGTCATCAGATTTTCTCGCTTTGTCCAGCTCAACATCAGCTGCGGATGCTATCTCAGCAATTCAGTTGGCAGGGGAAGAGGTTGAAGTACCCTTTTATCTTTATGTCATTGATGATGAGGATAGGTTGATCGGAGTTGTCTCTCTCAAACAATTGATCCTGATAAAGTCGAAGATGAAGCTGAAAGACATAATGAATTCAGATGTTTATAAGGTGGATGTATTTACAGATCAGGAGGAAGTTGCAAAGGTTGTTGCTAATTACAATCTCCTTGCGATCCCTGTTGTTGATGACCTCAATAAACTTGTCGGAGTTGTTACAGTTGATGACGTAATTGATATTATTCATGATGAGGCAACCGAAGATATATATAAACTTGCGGGTGTTACCCAGGATTACAGTATCGAGCTGGGAGTCGGGAAGTCTATCATTAAAAGGATGCCATGGCTGTTTTTGAGCCTTTTCACCACATCTCTTTCAGCAGTTGTCATCTCGTTGTTCAAAGGAACTATTGAGCAATTTATCCTCATAGCTGTTCTGATGCATATTGTACCTGCGATTGGAGGAGTTGTAGGGAACCAGACCGTTGCGATCATGGTTCGTGAGATAGTCATAGGTACACTTGAGTGGAAAAGATCGAAAAAGATACTTATGAAAGAGGTTCTGGTCAGTACCGGAAATGGAGTTATTATTGGCAGTCTCTCTTCACTTATTACTTTTTTAGTGTTCAAGAAGTGGGAGGTAGGCCTTATTTTCGGAGGTGCAATAATTTTCAATTTGACGATGGGAGCACTTTTCGGGACGATCATTCCAATTGCTCTTAAAAGATTTAAGCTGGATCCTGCACTCGCCTCCGGTATCATTGTGACAATGCTTACAGATGTTCTGGGGTTGTTGTTTTTCCTCGGGCTTTCAACGCTGGTTCTTATCTGAAAATGCCTCTAGAATCTACAGAGGCGCTGGTTGTCGGTTCCTATATTTTCAATGAGCAGGACAAGATAGTACATCTGCTTACATCTTCTAACGGGATTCAGAAAATAGTAGCCCCCGGATCATCGAAGGGGAAAAATCGGTTCGGATCTCTTCTGGAACTTTTCACTGAGGGGGAATTTTTTTTCTACAGGAAAGAGGACAGAGAACTTGCCACATTGTCGAAAGGTGATGTGATCACCAGTTATTTTGAGACCGTGTCTGAACCAGGGCGGATATTCTATTTTTATCTGATAGCCGAAATAGTCATGAAATTTGTTCCCCCTAACTTCAATTCAGAGAGAATATACAAATTAATAAAGGCCGTTCTGAACAGCAGTAGAGATGGAGTAGAGATGAAATATCTAATCCTCTATTTTATGGTATGGATTTTAAGGATAGAGGGGATGATGTTTGAAGCAGGGAGATGTTATAAATGCAATTCACAACACAATTTGAAAGTATGGGTAATGTCGGATTTCAGGGGTGTTGTTTGTGAAAAGTGTAAGAATGGTGAGAGCCTGTTACTTGAAAAAACAGGAATTGAGTTTCTTGAATGGACAAAGAGGAATACTGCATCTGAAATATTTGAAACCCTCTCTTCAAAAGAATATAAAATTGTATTCCTGATATTAAAGAGCAAGATAGAGCATCATGGTGAATTCAACATGAATTCAGCAAGGTATCTTGTTGATATGAATTAAAGACCTATTTTTCAGGTATCGTCCAGATATCATTTTTCACAACCAATTTAACATCATCAAGCCATACAGATCTTCCTGATCCTCCCTGCCTGAAATCTGTTACTATGTCTACATGCTGTGCAGATCTGTTAGCTTTACCATCAGTGTAGAATTTTTCAAGTTCAGATTGGTTCTTTTCTGCTCCCGGATCATTCACAAAACATTCCGGATAAGAGTCACCGATAGCAATATGCAGAGTTCCTCCAACTTTTTCTACGAATAGAGGGTGTTTCAGAGCAGTTTTTAATCCACTGTTCATCCCGAGCGCCACTTCACCAAGCCTGTGAGATCCTTCATCTGTCTCTATGATCTTTCTAAAAGTTTCATGTTCTTTGTCAGCTTTGTAATCAGTTATTATGCCTTTCTCAAATTTGAGGTAGATCCCCTCGATCGTAACTCCGTTGTAATAGATCGGAAGGTCTACAAAGATTTCACCTTCGACTGTATTAGCATCAGGACTTGTAAAAACCTCACCATCAGGGAAGTTTCTCATCCCTGTGCATTTTATGACATTCCGGTCAGCTATGTCCATTTTCAGTTCGAGTATCCTTCCTGAATCAGACTCTTCTGTCTCAATCTTTATTTTTTTTGTTTTGTCGAGTATTTTGTATATAGGCTCTTCCACCTCTTCAAGGAATGCCGGATCTATGATCGAAGCACCTACAACGATGTCAGTATATTCTTCCAGGGACATATCCTCCATATCTGCAAATGCCTTGGTAGGGAATAAGGTCAGAACCCAATTCTTAGAAAGGCGGGTTTTCCTGAATGGAAGATCGACTCTGGAAAGAGCCATTGAAGTCTCCTCGGGAAGGCCGGCGAAGAGATCCGGTGATTCTGATCCGAGGACCTCAATATATTTCGTCATTAATTCGTATCTTATCATGTGCCAGACGGGTGTTTTTTCAATTTGCTCAACTGTCCCGTGTTTTGTTATTGATGCACCCCACACTTGTCCTCTGTTGTTGTCCGGGGCAACGATATTGACATCGGCGATAGCACCGGCTCTGAAAACCTTGTCCTGCAGAACCGAGACCAAAGGCCATGTAATCGGCTCACCTTTTATCATAACAACATCCTCGGGTTTTATTCCTCCAAGGGAGTGATCAAGAATGAAATCAGCCCATTTGTCAAGATCTGATATTTTAATTTTTGCCTTCATTTTATCTCCTTTTTTTCATGTAGTTTCGGTAGAGAAGCGCTCCTGGGATCAGGAGAAGAATATCTCTGATAAGGAGAAAATAAACACTTCCGCTCTCACCGGGAATGGTTGAGAAACATCCGCAATCAAAGGTGATTCCTCTGACAAGATTGATCGTTATTGCCAGAATAAAAATGAGGAGGAGTGAGTTCAGAATAAGAACTGATCCTCTCATAAATATCCCGGCTATAAGAAAAGAGCCAGCAATTAATTCGATCCATGGAAGTAACAGAGCGGGAGCGTAGATCAAAATGTCCGGGAGAATTTTATAATTGTGCAGGATCTCTGCAAATGCATCCGGATGTAAAATTTTGTCTATTGAAGCAAAGATGAAAACAGATCCGAGAATCATTCTGAATGAGAGAATAATATATTTATTTTCTATTAGTTTATAGTAATTAAACATATTTAATCAGATGTTCTTTCCTGTAATTTCATAACCCGCTCCGATCCACTCTTCGATACCACCACCGAACACAAAAATATCTTCTATCCCTTTTGCTGCAAGTTTTAAAGCAAGCGAGTGGGAGTCTTCACATGAGGGGCCTGAACAGTAGACTATCACTGTGTTTCCGAGTTGTAATAATTCACCCCTTTCTTTAAATATTGTATAGAACTCATTATTACTGAAACTGCTGGCACCTGGAATATGACCGGATATATATTCCTCTCCCGATCGTGCATCCAGAACTATAGTCCCCCCTCTCTCAAGATAATATCTGAATACCTCAATATCTATTGTTTCAATATTATGTTTCAGATCAACAGATTCAGTGCTTTTGTAATTTTGGAACATAGGGGTTTTGTTTCCTGAAACCTGGTTGAAAATCAATGCCGCAACCAAAGCTGTTATCAGAATCGATAATATTTCAACTATTATTTTCTTCATTATTCCTCAGATTGAAATAATACTTTCTTTTGATCCTGTTTTCAATTGGAGATGAGAATTTTGCAGAATTCACGCTTTATGGCAATCCGTAAATTTGCATTTCTCTCGGATATTCAATGGAATAATGATATTTGATCGAACTCTTTTTCCCCGGCTCAACTTTAAGTTCCCATTCGTACCTGTTAAGTTCATCAGATCTTGATGTTTTGGGAGAGCACTCCTCAAGTTTGATCTTAATATCTTCATGGGAAGGTATCGGGATCTGATCAAGAACATTTATATGTTTTACTCCATCAGTGAAATTTTCAACTATTATCTCAAATGAATAATTTATCTTTTTACGGTCGCTCATGAATTTTTTATCCACCTCTTTTGAGGTCAGTTTTCTTGTTACTTTGATACGATCATCACTTCCTGCAAATATTTTTATTTTCTCCCCGGGAGCTGTGTGGCTTATTTTTACGGGACCGAGGTATTCTTCATTTTCAAAAACCTGCCCTTTTCCTGGAAGGAGAAAAAATTCAGTGTTCTCCGATTCTGCTGTCCGAAAGACCCGTTCATCTTTTCTGGGAGCAGTGATATGCTTAAGATCCTTTTTCAGTTCGAGGCTCCCAACTTTTACTTTGTGATAAGAACCGTCACCTGGGACTGTTGCCGGTTCAGTGACCTTGAACGAAACAGAAGTATCGGTTTTTATCAATTCAGTGAGTTCCATGTCCGCTTCTATCGATTCGGGAAACTCTTCCCTTATTACTTCTGAATATGATGCCTCTGAATCCGGTATCTGCGCACCGGAAGCTGCCATTGGAACAGCTCTGCTGTTTTTGGTCTGGTCAAGCCCGCTGAATTTTTTCATCATGGGTGCAATGAACCATGGATCAAGCTCCGGGACAGTTGAGGTTCCTGAGGGGGTTAGTGTGGAGAGGATCATTGAAATATCTTTCCACTCTTCTCCGGTCGTGTGCCGTATCATTGCCAGATAATCGATAAAGATATTTTTTTCTCCTATCCTTATGTCATATTCAGGGTTCCAGGAGGCCCCGGATATATGGTAAGTTACATCAACATTTACTCTGCAATCTTTTTTTACTCCTGTGTTTATCTCTATTGTAAATTTTTCCCGTGGTTTGGAATTGTTCGCCAGGGAGTGTTCTTCCCTGAGCTTTGTTATCTCTTTTTCCAGATCATCGGCTTCCTTCTCTTTTTTTCTTATCTCGGTAAGGGAAGAACTCCCCTCTTTGTGAAGGAAATCAAGGAGGGCGTTATGCCCCTCTATGGTTATTTCACCTTTAGCAAAACCTGAAGCAAATATTCTGGTTGCTTTCCAGAGACCATCAATATGTTGTTGTTTTTTCCCCAATATTTCTGACTGGTCAGTTACTTTTTTTTTCTTTTCCTCCAGTTTTTCTATATTTTCGGTCAATTCCCTGATTATCCCATCCGGAATATCTTTGAAAAAAGTTCTCCTTACATCTATCCCATAGATAGTGACAGGTTCCGATCCTGTTGCTCTCACTCTTACTGAATCGGGGTCAAGTTCAGCCGGAAGTCCTGTAATTGATAGTGTTTGTTTCCCTTTCTGCACTAATGTTTTACCACTTCTCCTGATCTTGGCTCTGTTCAGGAAAACTGTCACTTCATCTACTTTTGTATTGATTTCTTTCATTTTGATCTCCCCTTGGTATTTTAGTAAAATGCGGTTTTAATTACAATCCTCCCGGGTTTACATTAGATTGTCACAATGGGATAATCTGAGCATGAAAGAAGAAGCATGCAGGGTAATCACCAACACAATTATTCAGGGAAGATACTATTTGATGAAGCTCGAATCTTCTCACATATCAGAAAATAGTAAGCCGGGAAATTTTGTAATGGTTGCTGTTTCCGGAAGTAACGATCCGCTCCTGAAAAGGCCTTTTGGAATATTTAAGACAGATCCGCCATATTTTTATATTTATTATGAGGTTGTTGGAAAAGGAAGTGAACTGCTGGCATCAAAAATGACGGGAGATCTGGTAATGGTTGTCGGCCCCCTGGGGAATACTTTTCCGGAATATGAAAATGAGAATATACTCCTTGTCGGAGGGGGGAGAGGGATAGCCCCTCTTTATTTTGCAATTGAACAATATTCCGGATCAAATAATCTTTCTCTGATATACGGAGCGAGATCAAAAGATGATCTCCTTTTTACTGAAGAGATCGGAAAATTTGCTCTAAAGGAAAAGGCTTTTTACACAGATGATGGCTCAGGATTTACAAAAGGTCAGGTCACCACTGATATAAAGGAGATCATAGAGAGGAATGGTATAAATATTACTTTCTCCTGCGGACCGGATAAAATGTTTGAGTCTCTGAATTCTGAGATCGGGAGTCTCGGTATCAGCAACTTTGTATCTATGGAAGCATTTATGGGGTGCGGATTCGGGATATGCTACAGTTGTGTTGTGAAGGGTAGTGACGGGAAATATAAAAAAGTTTGCTCAGATGGTCCTGTATTCCGGATGGAGGAGATCAAATGGCAGATTTGACTGCAGACCTCGGATTTATAAAGCTTAAAAATCCGGTAATTCCTGCATCAGGCACTTTCGGATATGGTGGTGAATTTCTTCAATTCTTCGACCTTGATCTTCTTGGTGCATTTGTCATGAAAGGGGTATATAGTGAAGAGCGGGGAGGGAACGAACCTCCTAGAATATGGGAAACACCATCGGGCCTTCTCAACTCAATAGGCCTGGCTGGTCCCGGAGCCGAAGGACTAAGGGGAATTATAAAAGAAGTTGCTTCTAAGACCTCCACTCCGATAATAGTAAATGTATGCGGAGGGAATGACGAAGAATATCTCGAAGTTGCCCGGGTCCTGGATGTAATGGAAGAGGTAGCAATGCTTGAATTGAATATATCCTGCCCGAATGTAAGGTCCGGGGGGAGTTGCCCTGCCCAGAGCCCTTCGGACACAAAGAAGGTTGTCAGGCTTTTAAAAGAGAATACAAAAAAACCACTTATCGTAAAACTTTCTCCCAATGTTTCAGATGTCCCCTCCGTCGCAAGAGCGGCAGAGGAAGCAGGGGCAGATGCAATATCTGTTGTTAATACTTTTCTTGGCCTTGCTCTTGATGTTAAAAACAGAAAACCTGTATTTAAGAATTTTTTTGCCGGATTATCCGGCCCTGCCATAAAACCTCTTGCTCTTAAGATCGTCTGGGAGGTGGCAGAAGCAGTGAATATCCCCGTGATAGGGATAGGTGGAATAATGACTGGAAGGGATGTCCTCGAATTTATACTTGCAGGAGCGACAGCCATTCAGACGGGAACAGTGAATATAATAGAACCAACCGGATCTGTCAGAATTATCAACGAAACTCTTGAGTTAATGGACGAACTTAAAATAGATAATCTTGAGGAGATCAGAGGAGGGTTAAATATATGAGAGACAAAATAATTGTAGCTCTTGATTTTGACAGGTTTGATGTTGCAGAGTCTTTTGTTGAAACTCTTAAAGAAGCAGTATTCTACAAAGTTGGACTTCAGGCATTTATGAAGTACGGGCCAAGGATCCTCAAAGTATTGAAAGAAAAGAAAAAAAAAGTATTCCTTGATCTGAAGTTCAAGGATATACCGAACACGGTTTTCTGGGCGGTCAGGTCTTCGATCTCATATGACCCGAAGTATGTTTCGATCCATTTAAGTGGTGGGAAAGAGATGATAAAAAAAGCGGTGCTTGCTTCAAAGGATTCTACTGACCTTACGATTCTTGGAGTTTCAGTCCTGACCTCCTTCCTCGATGAAGATCTTGCCGAGACCGGAGTCAATTTAAGTACTGAAGATGCTGTTCTAAAGTTATGCAGGCTTGGAGTCGAATCAGGTCTGGACTCATTTGTCTGTTCTCCTCTTGAGATAAAGCCATTGAAAGAGAAACTTGGAAATAGTATCAAACTTATAACTCCCGGAATAAGGCCACATTGGGCTGCAAAGGGTGACCAGAAGAGGGTTTTCACTCCGCGTATGGCAGTTGAGGCGGGGGCCGATTATCTTGTTATAGGACGCCCGATTACAGCAAGTAAAGACCCGAACGGGGCCTTTACTGT
>DBOL01000003.1:0-6859 GCA_002299555.1 Candidatus Aminicenantes bacterium UBA647 | reverse complement strand
ACTTTCCTGATATCTTCCACTTTGATCTTTTTCAATTCTGCAAAGAATTTTGAATCATAATTGATATCATTATTAAAATAGAGCGAGTGGGCAAGATAATAAGCCCTGTTAATACTGGAAAGTCTTCTGAACTTCATCCTTCCAAGATACATGTTTACAAGTCGTTTTAATCCTTTATCAGTCAGTTTGTTGACGCTTTTTCCTTTAAAAAATTCAGGAAATACAGGAACAATTTTATCAACATTCCCTGGGCGTGTTCCCATATTTATAAAAAATACTGCTTTGTCCCTTTTCAGTTTAATGCCAGCGCTCATCCTGTATGCCATCCCTCTTTTCTCTCTTATATCAAAAACGATAATGTCAGACAGATACAGTGATAAAGCCTTAAGTGCGGTCTTATCCTTCGCGTCAATTTTTTTAGTAAAACCCCAGAAAAGATAAGATCTTTTGCTTTTTCCGCTTTTTTCTATATTCACCGGTTTTTCTCTCATTCTGAATTCCGGTTCCCATGCATCTTGTTCATCACTATTCTTCTCTGTGAAAAAATTGATGAATAATTTATCTACCGCATCTGTTTTTTCAGGAGATGATATGGAGACGATCATATTTTTTGGGCTGAAATATTTTTCTGAGAATTTAACCAGGCCATCAAAAGTGATCTTTCCTTCTTTGGCCGGATACTTGTCTTTTGCTAAGATCTCTGCAGCATACTCTTTATCAAATATTTTTTTCGCAACATTGCCCCGCATCATCATTGGTGAGTGCATCCTGTTCATTTCCGCAACGGCTTTTTTAAATTCTGCCTCAGTGGGTTTGAAATTGCTCAGTTCTTCATTAAGAAAATTTATAACAGAAGGGACATCATCTGCCAGTCCTTCGATTCTGATATAGCCGAAATCAGGATGTAAATATATGTCATCCATCGGGAAGAAAGGATTGTCGTTTACTTTGAATGTTAACCCGAAGGGTGCTGTCCTCTTTACGTTCTTTTCAGATTTAAGTCTGGTCCCGAAACATTTGTGTAAGATCTTTGAGGCATCCTGCCCGAATTGTGATTCATACTTCGCTTTGTGTTTGAACAGATAGTGGACGGCAAGAAGGTTAGATCCTCCATTGTCAGTTACTATCAGAGATTTCCCTTTTTCACTATCGTTATAAAACCTGGTTGTGGTTTTTGTTTCTACTTTATTTTCGATGTTCTCAGGTGAAGGATTCTGGATCAGAGTAACTGGAGATGACGATAACTTTATTGTTTTCAGTTCTTCAGATATGGAATGAAATTCTGCCCCTGAATATAAAGAGAGGACTGCTTCTATTCCGTTAACAGCAAAATAATGGGCATTGAAAATTCCGAACATATGAGGTTTTTCAACATTTTTAAGATAATTTGTCCTGGCTTTTAATATTTCAGAATTAACAGAAACTTTATCCATTGACAGGTCGATGGATCCCATGAACGATCCAATCTCTTCAGATATCAGATCTAACTTGTCAGCAGTCTTCAATGTTGCCTTCACTTCAATAAAATTCCTGAAAGGTGTTGCATGGAGGGAAAGTTTTACCGACCTTACAACGTCAGGGAATTTTTTCCGGAAAAGGAGTCCAGCTTTTTTCGCCTCTCTTTTGAGAGTTACATCGAGAATTTTAATATGTCCCGGCCTCAGGTCTTTATTAATTCTGAAGAACCTTTGCAGTACAGTCTCTTTCCCGCTGTAAAATCTGTTGAAATTTCCGGAAATTTCTGATCCTGTCACCGGCATGTTGAAGCCGGTACTCCACTCTCTGATCTCAGGTCTTGATACATTGATAGCTGCCTGTCCACCATAAACCTTGTTGATAAGTGTCATCATCTCCTTTATTTCAAAATCACCGACAACGCTCAGGATCATATTATTGGGAACGTAATTGTTCTTATAGAATGCATATACTTCATCTCTTTTCATAGATTCAATTGTTGAATATGTCCCCAGAGTAGGCAGAGAGAGGGCATGTCCTTTGAAGAGGATTGATATCACATTCCGTTCAATTTGTTCTGCAGGTTCTGCAAGGCTTTTCGAGATCTCTTCAAGAACGATCCCCTTCTCTTTTTTGAATTTTTTTCTCGGGAGGATGGAGTTGAACAACATGTCTGCCTGGATCTCAAGCCCTTTCTCAAAATTTTCTGAAGGAGTCACCATCATATAGTTTGTGAAATAATCAGATGTATTGGCATTGTTATATCCGCCAATGCTGTCTGTGTCGTTATAAAGTTCTTTTTGAGTTCTGGATTTAGTTCCGTTAAAAAGGAGATGTTCAAGCATGTGACTCATTCCGCTTGTTGCGAATGTTTCATACGCAGAGCCTACCTTTACAACCATGTTTGCACCCGTCATTGGTAGTCCGGGATTCCTTATGAGCAGTACTTCCATACCGTTGTCCAGACGGTGGATCGAAACTCCTGCAGGGAGTGAGACTGAGTTTGCAGAAATGGAAATTGTGGTGAAAATTACTAATATAATGAAAAGCGGTCTAAGTATTTTTATAGTCATATCATCTCCTGAAATAGGAAAATATTGTACATTAAACTTGGAATAAAGACAATTTTTAACAAATTAAACAGCATTTTAGCCAGGGCGAATCTATCCGGCCACTTATTTTTCCCTTAATTTCAAAAAGGGTTTTAACTATACTTCACTTCTTTTTTTTTAAGCATGAGTGTAGATATTATTGCCACAAATCCTGTAACAAAAAAAGTAAGCAGTCGTGAGGTTACAACCTGGTTCATTCCGGTGATGCTCCAGATGATGGTAAACAGCGGCCCGAAGACAAGGGTTACTAATACAGCTTTACCATGGAATCTGTGCCAGAAGAGTGTAAGCAGGATGATTACCGAGAACGTCCCTCCCACACCGGCCCAGACCCAGCTGACAAGGGAAAAAATAAGTTTTGACGGGGAGACATAAGCAAGAAGCAGAGCGATGACTGCCAATAATGCTGTTACGATTCTGGATCTTTTCAGGGCGATACTTTCTCCGTCTTTCCGGAATTTTGATATTGGTTTAAGTAAATTTTCCGAAAGTTCGGTAGCGGACAGAATCAGCAGTGAATCTGCTGTTGAGATCATTGCTGCAATCGCCCCGGTTATCAAAACAGCAGCAATAGCAGGAGGAAATATCTTTAATAAGACTGCAGGCATCACATACTCCTGATCCTGCAGGCCTTCAGGGCCGAAAATGGCGATTCCGATCCAACCTATAGAGAGAGCTCCGATATATGCGATAACCGTCCAGGCAATACCGATATTCCGGGCCTTTCTGGCTTGCTTCGGATCCTTAATGGCCATGAACCGCATACTGAGCTGAGGCTGGCCCCCCAGATAGCCGAAAAACCAGGAGAATCCCGCCAGGATTACAACTCCGGCAGCGAATCCTGAGGCCGCTCCGGTTAAGGAAGTGTAGTTGGTCCCTGCTCTTTCCAGGGCTTCAGGAATAGACCGGGCAAACAGAGTGGAATGGTTGGAAATGTACCAGATACCGACCAATGGCCCCACAATCAGAGTAGTTATCATAACGATCGCCTGAATGACATCTGTGTAAACGACACTTCGGAAACCGCCATAGATAGTGTAGGGAATTATAATAACAGCTGTGATCAGCATTCCCAATTTAGGATTAATTCCAAACATTGTATGTAAGGTTTTGCCTCCACCCAAAAATTGGGCACCTACGTAGAAGAAAAAGAAGAAAACAATGGTCATGCTACCGACAATTCTGATCCATTTGGACATTTCGCTGTGTTTCTTGGCGATGTATTCTGTATAGGTGTTGATATCGTATTTTTCCGCTTCACTACGCAGACGCCAGGCCAGAGCTCCCCAGGCAGTGATAATACCGGCTACACAGCCAATAGCCGTCCAGATCTCCGTGAGCCCTGTGGCATAAGCGGCACCAGGCAGCCCAAGCAGAGCCCATGATGATTCACCTGTTGCCCTCTCGGACAGGGCGGCTACCCAGCCCGGTAGGTTTCTGCCGGCGATAGCATAATCGGACCCGGTTTTGACTTTTCTTCCCTGATACAATCCCCATAGGATCAATAGTGTCATATATCCGAACATGACTAACAATATCTGAGTTTGGTGTTCCATCATTCTCTCCAAATTTTTATTCTTGACTTGATTGTATATTTAAAATTCCACAACCTGAAACACATAACTGATTATAGGAAAATAAAATCATCTTTACAACACGGGAAATCTGTTATGTCTTTTAAACGAAATTATGATATAAGGTGAAAACCTTATGCTATTTGCTATCTGATATAAGTCTTGCAAGTTGTTTTTTAGATCTTGAATTCAGTCTTGAGTAATACTTGTTTTTCAGGATGTGGATGTATTTTAAAGCATCAGCTTTCTTTCCGGTTTCAAGCAGAGTTATTGCCAGATTAAAATAAACCTGGATAAAATCAGATTTGTATTCAATAGCTGATTTCCAATATCTGATGGCTTCCTGGGGGTTTCCGGAAAATTTGTAAGCAGCACCAAGACCATTAAGTGCAGAGGAAAGCTTGCTGTCAAGTGCCAGGGCCTTTTGAAAATTAATCAGAGCATTCTCATACATCTTTGGGCTCCTATCCCTTAAATAACTATTAAGGTAAAGGGTCCCCAGATTGTTGAAAAGTATGGGATTTGTATTGTCGATATCTTCGGATTTCCGGTAGGCCTCCAATGCTTTCTCCGTCAAACCTTTTTTGAAAAATGAAATGCCTAAATAATTCCATGCCTCTCCTCTATCCGGATCTTTAAGGAGAATGTTCCGGAGTATTTCTTCTCCTCTATTCAATTGATTTCCAACTATAAGAAGTATCCCTTTTCTCAACAGGAGATCTGTATTTAAAGGGCTCTTAATAAGGCCTTCTCCGATTATCTCAAGGGCTGCCTTGATTCTGTTCGTCTTATGATACAATTCTGCAAGGTTGATGTATGTGCTTATATTATCCGGTTTGAGTTCCAGGACTTCTCTAAATATTTTTAAAGCTTCCCTGAATTTCCCTTTTTTTTCCAGGGCTCTCCCTTCAGTGAGTTTCAGCTGGATCGGAAGCAGTATTTTAAGGTCATCTTCTCTTTTAAATATTTTTTTTTTTTCTTGTACGACTCCGGTGAGATATCCGAAGGTTTTAAGTTTTTTTAAAGCTCTTGGATCAATTTTTTTCTTTGATAGGTTCTTATCCGCACCTGTGAGCCTTGCGATCAGAGGATTGAGTGTCCCGAAAAGTTCGGAAATCGTCACTCTTGAAATGATATTCCTCTTTTCACTGAAATCTTTTTTCAAGTCATAGAGTTCCTTGATCGGAAGATTGATGAATTTCATATCCTTGAAAATGAATCCGTCAAGGGGTGCCCAGCCTTTACTGTGATAGGCTGATTTAGCCTCAAAATAGATAGTTTCCTCTTCGTTGGTGTCACCTCTAATTAAAGGGATCAATGATCTCCCTTGAATATGCCCGGGGATTTTCACTCCGGTCATTTCACAGATGGTTGGGAAAATGTCAATATGGGAAACATTTTTACTAATACGAGTGCGTTTAAGAGAGCTGTTATAAATTATCAGGGGGATATGGATCGTTTCATTATATGCAAAATATCCGTGTTCAGGTTCTCCATGGTCACCCAGTGCTTCGCCATGATCTCCTGTAATGATAATTGAAGTATCTTTCATGAGTCGGGCTTTTTCAAGGTAGTTAAAAAGGATTCCGAGCTGTGAATCAGTGTAGGCAACCTCACCGGAATAGAGGTCTGAACGGAACCGGGTTTTAAAAGGTTCGGGGGGTGAGTAGGGAGCATGCGGGTCCCAAATATGAATCCAGAGGAACCATGGCCCTTTATTATTTTTGATCCAGCTTATCGAAGGAGATATGACTTCTTCTGCAATTAATGCATTACTTTTATCCGGACCGGAATAAAAATCAAATCCCTGATTAAGTTTGAAGTATTCATTGAGTACAAAAGAGGCAGTGAAAGCTGCAGTTCTGTACCCATTTTCTTTCAAATGTTCTGCAATTGTCAGGAATTTGTCATCCAGACGAAATCTGTTGTTATCGCTTATCCCGTGAAACAAAGGTGTTGTTCCGGTGAGTATATTTGCATGAGAAGGGAGTGTAAGAGGAGTATGGGCAAATGCCCTTTTGAAGATAGCGCTCTTTTTTGCCAGTTTATCAATATTCGGTGTGTTAACAAAACTGTCATTATATATGCTGACTCTGTCATATCTTAACGTATCAATTGTGATAAGCAGGATGTTTTTTTTTATCTGTCCCTGGAGAATAGTTGAAATAAGTAGAAGAATAAAAAATGTTGCTGTTATTTTTTGTTTCATTTGGTTGCTCTTTTTTTTGAGTATACACTATTTTTAAGCTAAACTTAACTTTGTTACTATTAGTATTTTCAGATTTTCAAGTTTATCCCGCTTTTTAATGTCAGGTCATATTTTGTATTTTTTTTCTCCCGAAATGTATTATAGTTTAAGAGAAAACCGGTTCTTACCTTTTTTGTAAAAGATCCCGGAATCAGCATCTACATTGATAATTTCTGTATTTCCCTGAATTAACATCTATGAGGTGTTTATATCGGCAGCAAACTTGTCTTTTCCCTTAAGCAGCCCTATTTTGCAATTCCAGTTTGATTTACTTGTTTTGTGCAAATGAAGAATATACAATTTTACGCTCTATTTTCTTGTATTTTGTATAGATATTCATCTATTTGAAGTCTTAGTTCAATAATTTGGATTTAGAATGTTCTGACTGGGAGTTTTCCTGGTATATAGGGAGTTTGAATACTTGGAATCTTTTTTGCTAAGTATAAGTCATAAACTTAAAGGAGGTTTAT
>DBOL01000080.1 GCA_002299555.1 Candidatus Aminicenantes bacterium UBA647 | reverse complement strand
CCATCAATGGCTTGGGGTTTGGGAGTTACTCATAATCAGATCATGGATTATTATAAGATTAAGGACGAACCGAACATTCATAAAGGAAATAGTGGTGCTTTGTTAAATGTCAGAGTATATAAAGGAATATTAAGATATCGTAAAGAAATAAATAAGATTCCACCCCGAATTTATAATTAAAATTGAAAAAAGTATAAGAAAACAGAATTCACTCTTTGTTGTTCATGTTAAAAATGTGATATTCTAACAATATGAACACCTTATATATATCAATTTTCAAATAGTGAAACCGTAAGGTTAACCTTTGCGTCTAAGTAATATCAAAAATCAGGAGGAATTGAGTAATAATGGAAACAAGTAAAAAAAGCCGTAAACTAATATTTCTTATATTTGTCGTTATCTTCAGCTTGAATTTTTATTCATGCAAAGTGAACGACGATGTGGCAACTTTTCAGGATGAGATGGCTACACTCAGTGAATACCTTATAGAGAATAATATCACAACTACCCCTACCAGAACCGGGTTGTATTATATTGAACTAGTGGAAGGGACCGGGGAAAAAGCAGAAGACGGTGACTCTATCACTATAAAATATACCGGAAGATTTTTAAATGGGTCAGTATTTGACAATGGGACATTCAATTTTGTTCTCGGAAACAATGAAGTTATTTCAGGATTCGATGAGGGGGTTGCCTTTATGAAAGAGGGCGGCACAGCTCAACTTATCATCCCATCCAATCTGGCATATGGATCAACCGGACAAAATGCGATCCCTCCCTACACAACTCTGTTATTTCATCTGGAAATATTGAAAATTGACTCTCCATGAACGTCATGGCAAATCCCTCTAAAATAGAAAGAAAATCACATATCCTATGGATCGCACAGATTATTATAATTTCACTGATTTTTTTAACGTCATCCTCATGCTGCTGTCAGCCCCCTGATATTAATCAATTGGCTGTCGAGTATCTTCAGAAATGGAAATTATTTTATCCATCAGAAGCTCTTGCTGCAGGGGACAAGGGATCGGCTCTCAGATTTGAAGACTTTTCGGACAATAATATTCAGCAGTGGGTTGAGTTTAATGAAGAAATTCTTCTGGAAATATCTGAGAACAAGCATAAAGATAAATTATTGCTCGATGAGAAGATAGATATGAAACTTCTTGAGCGGAAAATCAATCAGGAAATTTACAAATGGAAGATCGATAAAGTCCACCTGAATTCACCTTCATTATATGAGAATTTGATCTCCCAGGCCTTTACTCACATTATTGCCCGACCTCTGAAAGATAGATCAGTGATGAGAAAGGCTGTCGCAACCCGCCTGCGTGGAGTCGTCCGCTTATGTCAATCAGCAGTCGTTCAATTAGAGAACGGGTCTCCTGAAAGATCTACCGGTGCTGCACACGGCTTGAAAAACACTGCCGGATTTTATGGATCTGGGCTTCCTGGTATTCTTGATCCTTACTTTAATATCCCTGCCACCAAAAATAAATTCAGGAAAGATATCGAGATGGCTGTCAAAAGTATCAGGGAGTTATCCTCACATATCACCCAAAAAATAATTCCCGAATCTACTATCTCAGATCAACTCGGAAAAGAAAAATATAACAAGATACTTCGTCTATATACGGGATTAAGGATACATTCATTAAAACTTCGTAAAATAGCATCTGATGAGATCGAATTGGTCAGGGAGATGATCAAAAAACTCTCAGTCGAATTCTTTAAATCTGAACACCCGGGAAATATGCCGGAGGAATAATTCCTGAAAAATGTATTCAATACGCTTTCCATAAAATGGAATCTCACAGGGTAAATAACTCCGCGGATTTCCTTGAGCAATTTATAACCCTGATAGACAAAGCAGAGAACTTCATATATGAAAAAAAGATAACTTCAATTAAAGACTCCAGATCACTTCATACAGCACTATCTCCTTCCCACTTCGCAGGTGCTGCTATCGGAGGAGTTTATCCGGCAGGGCCTTTTGATCCTGATGCAGATACACTGTTTTATCTGCCTACTATTCCCGATAATTCCCCTGATGAAGTAAAGGACGGGTTCTACAGGTCCTTTAATGATCACTTTAACAAAATGATAATCACACATGAGATATTCCCCGGGCACTATTTTCAATTGAAAGAGAGTTCACGGAACCCTCATATTGTCCGGACTGTTTTCGGAGATGATCTTTTTATTGAAGGCTGGGCTACCCTCTGTGAGCAATTAACTCTTGACAGGGGTTGGGACGACAACAATATTCTTACGAGACTTGCCCACCTGAGAAAAAGGCTTGAAAATGCTGTTCGGGCATACAGTTCAGTTCAGGTCCATTGCAAAGGTTGGAGTAAAGATAGAATGCTGACCTTTGCTGTTGAAAAGGGATTGCTGGCTCCTCAATTTGCAGAGAATCTCTGGCATAGGGTGATTAATTCTCCCTTTCAACTTACATCCTATTTCCTTGGTTTCAGACAATTTGACATGATCTTGAAGAAGAGAGAAAAGAATCCCAAATTCAGTATCCAAAAATTCTGCGATAAAATTTTAACTTCAGGATCTATGCCGCTTGACCTTATTGATGAGGCAACAGGATCTTAAAAACTACCAGTTTAAGGAAATTTCAAGAACCCTTATATTCTGTGAGGATCAGTTCACAATGTTTGCTCTTAGCGGCCAATAACATTCTCTTCATATTATTATTCTCATTCTCCTGGTGATAAAAGATATAAGCAACAAAGAGATAGAAGATAAACTGTACATCTCTCCGCATACTGTTAAAAATCATATCTATAATATTTTTCAAAAACTAAACGTCAGCAACAGAGGGCAATTGACTGAGCTATTCAAAAATATATATTTCTAGGAAAAAGATATTGAAACTTAGTAACACAAAACTTACAAACAAAACTAATTATTCAGATTTTTCCCTGGGTTCATTTTCATCATGATCTTCTATGATCTCCAAATTGAACCGCCTCTTTTTTTTCATTCCGGCAGCAGCAAGAATAGTTCTGATGGCATGTGCCGTACGTCCCTTTTTCCCGATAACTTTTCCCAGATCAGACTGATGAGTCCTTAATTCCAGAATGCTTGTCTGTTCTCCATCGATCTGATTAACTTTAACATCTTCAGGATTGTCAACCAATGCTTTGCATACTATTTCAACCAGCTCTTTCATTTTGATCTCCTTATAGATCAGATTTGAACTTCTTAACGGATCGTTCCAAATTTAATTATCATCTCCATATTAAAAATTGTAAGCTTTTATAGCACTTGTAATGTTAGGATATTCAAACAAAATAATTTTTTCAAGCCCACTTATGAAAAATATGGTTTATTTACTTCTAAACCCGGAAAATAGTTTAGGCCTCTTTACTTTACAATGTGTCTGTACAATCTGTAATTATTCAGCAATTTTTTGAAATATTCCCTGCTTGGACAAAAACACTCAGAGTGCTTTTTTTTTTGCAATCCGGCTATATAACACACTTATTCCAATTTTGATCAGGTTTATCGCATAAAAACTAATTTTTGGAACGGGAAATGCTTAATAACACTATCTCTAATAAGAAGGAGAACTTATCATGAAAAAAAGAACATTATTATTTGCCTTGATCGCAATATTTTTTATAACCCTGACCAATTGCAATCCGGGGTCTGAACTTCAGGAGGAATTGTTCTCACTCAATAACGGGAATAATTCGAGCCTCATGGGAAAAATAAAACTTGTACTCAATTCTGATAACGGATCATCGTTATCCGGAGTATTGGTATCGGATAAGGAAGATATTATGAATCTCTTTATTACCATTAAAGCGCTGGAAGTTCATAAGACTTCCGGTTCGGATGCAGGCTGGCACTCTTTGCCGATCGAAGAAGGATCTTACGACCTTATGACTCTTGATAATAATTCATGGGCAGAATTGATCTCCCTAAGTGAGATCACTCCTGGAATATATAACAAATTAAGATTTGAAGTTACAAGTGCTGAAGTTACAACTGTGAGTGGGACTTACCCAGCCGAAATACCAAGCGGAGTAATAAAAATTGGCCTGGCATTTACGATAAGTGAAGATAAAATAGTAGAGATAGCGATGACGATAGATCCGGAAAAGTCTTTAAAGGTCAAAATATTTAAAAATAAAGACCCGAAATACACACTGAATCCGGTTTTTAAGATCTCGGGAATTTCCGAAGAAGAAGACACAGATTAATCACTGAACCATTTAAATTGTATGATTTTTTATCTTCTTTAGTGCAAATTTAATAAATCTATTTTTTAAATGTTTTTCTAACTCTCAATGGCCAGATAATCTTTTTCATATTGTTCTTCTCATTTTTTTCATTGATCCAATTTTTTGGGTCAGCAATTACTCTGATCTGTATAGTTTGTCCAACATTAAAATATTTATAAAGCTGATATCTATCATTAATTTCAAATGGTTCAAGATCGGTAGTCGTTCCGCCAATCTTAGAAAATCTCCCCTTCGGATAGGACCTGGCATCTACACGAACATTAAACAGATTATTTGTAGAAGGAGAATCCTTCCATGCATTTTTCCCTGCTTCAGTCGGGCAACAACTTATCCGTTTGGACGATTTATTGCTTAGCCAATATTCAATTTTCAGAAATACTTTACCCGGTTTTTGTGAGGTTTGTGAGGTAACTTTTATTTTTTCGACAACAATATCCGGTTTTCCAGGTGAAATAACAGGTACTTTAATTGTACTGACCTTCTCTGCAGAAAGAATTGGTATTAAAAAACTAAGTGATAATAATAAAATACTAAATTTCCTGAACATTTTCTCCTCCTTTCTATCTTTAGTTGAATAATTCATGTTAATTCATAATCCACTACTAATATAAACAAATCAGATAAAATATCTCATATTAATAAAAATTAAAAATAGTGGGAAATTATTCCGGGAAATGTTATATATAGAATTGAGTTTACTTAAAAAATACTTGTTATAGTAGACCGGACAGGAGGTACGTAATGGCGAAAGGGAAAGATAAAAGCAAAAGAGATGAAAAGAAAAAACCTCAAAAGACTTTAAAAGAGAAACGCAAAGAGAAAAAAGAAAAGAAATCTCAATAACAACTCCTGTTTATCAGGATTAGGACCACACAAGCAATATCGGTCTTTTAACTTATATTTTTTAATTTATCAAATCTTTTTCTTTCATGAATATTGAGAAGTTTTTTTCTCATTCTTATATTCTTGGGAGTTATTTCCAAAAGTTCATCATCCTCAATATATTCAAGTGCTTGTTCTAATGTGAATTTTTTCGGATTTACCAGTTTTACTGCCTCATCCGCACCTGAAGATCTCATGTTAGTTAATTTTTTTGTTTTACATACATTAACAACAAGATCATTCTCCTTACTGTGCTCACCTACTATCATTCCCGCATAAACCGGTATTCCTGATTCAACAAAAAGAGTTCCTCTTGGTTGTAGGTTGAATAATCCGAATGCTACTGACACTCCATTTTCCAGAGCAATCAGGACACCTTTGGTTTTTTTTGTAAAATCCCCTTTATAAGGTTCATACGAAGAGAAACTATGGTTTAAAATTCCGGTCCCATGTGTGGCAGTTAGAAATTCGCCATTAAACCCTATCAATCCCCTTGAAGGTATATGGAATTCAACTCTGGTGTATCCACTGACTCCGGATTTCATATTGATCAATTCGCCCTTTCTCAACCCGAACATTTCAATAACAACACCACTATACTCATCGGAAACATCCACTACAGCATGTTCGATAGGCTCACATTTTTCACCTTTTATAGTTCTAAATATAACCTCGGGTTTTGACACCTGAAATTCATAGCCCTCTCTTCTCATATTTTCAATTAAAATGGAAAGCTGAAGTGCTCCTCTGCCTTTAACTAAAAATGAATTTTTTATTTCCGTTTCCGATATTCTTAAGCTGACATTTGTTAAAATTTCTTTCTGAAGCCTGCTCCATATATGACTTGAGGTTACCTTTGTACCTTCCTTTCCAGCAAATGGTGAATCATTTACTATAAAATTCATTGCAAGGGTGGGCTCATCAATATCAATTGATTTCAACGGCTTGGGAAAATCTTTATCAGATATCGTTTCCCCTACATCTATTGAGTCGATCCCGCAAACTGATACAATATCACCTGCAAAAGCTTCGGTAATATCTATTCTGTTTACTCCCTTATAAGAGAATAGTTTTGTGATCCTACAAACCTTCTGTTCTCCATTTCTTTTTAAGAGAAGAACCTCTTTACCCTGTTTCAAAGTACCATTATGTATCTTTCCGGTCCCCATCTTCCCCAGATAATTGTCATAACTAATTGCTGATGTTAAAAATTGTACAGGTTTGTCTTTATCCCCGGCAGGTTCATCCACATGTTTTATAATTGTTTCGAAAAGAGGAATTAGATCTTTATTACCATCATCAAATTCATATCTTGCAAATCCCTCTTTTGCTGAGGCATAGATCACGGGGAAATCCAGCTGATCTTCATTGGCATTCAATTCAACAAAAAGGTCAAAAACCTGGTTCAGAACTTCATCGGGCCTTGCATTGGGCCGATCGATCTTATTTATTACGACAATCGGTTTTAGTCCCTGCTCCAGCGATTTTTTCAGAACATATTTTGTCTGAGGCATCGCACCTTCAAAAGCATCAACCAGGAGTAAAACAGAATCAACCATCCTCATTATCCTCTGCACTTCTCCACCGAAATCCGCATGACCGGGAGTGTCAACAATATTGATCTTATAATCTTTGTAAAAAAGGGAGGCATTCTTTGAGAATATGGTTATACCCCTCTCCCGCTCAAGTTCGTTTGAATCCATTATTCTCTCTTCAACCTTCTGATTCGCCCGAAAAGCTCCCGTCTGTTTTAATGTTGCATCTATCAGAGTTGTCTTACCATGATCAACATGGGCAATAATTGCTATATTCTTTATTTTTTTCATATTATTCCAATTTGCATAAATGTATACTTCCCCTTACATAGATTGTCTTCGGGGGTTGAGGAACTACAATTATGAATCAGTATTATAACACATTTCCATTATCCTGGATAGATGAAGTGAAAGTGGAACAAACATTGTAAGCAAAAAAAAGGTATCAGAGAATTGATGGAAGTATATATAATCTGAGCATCTCGAAAGGCTGTGTAGAGAGATCATTAGTATAATTTCCGGATGTAAAACAGACGACCATATTTAGTTCCGGAAAAACGAATATGAATTGACCACCGTATCCCCAGGCAAGAACTGCCGGATATTTCTCCTCGGCAATATTGAAAGTATAGTGCCACCAGAAATAACCATATCCAAAATTTTCAGAAACTTTTACAATATTTCCTGTTGATTCCCTGACCCATTCAGGTGACACGATCTGCTTACCCTTCCAAGAGCCTTTATCTAAAATAAGCTGACCGAATTTTGCCATTGACCTTCCTGTCAGGTATACATCATCCGCCCTTCCGTTAGGTGCTGTTATCCATTTTGCTTTTTCTATTTCCAGTGGCTTAAATAAATATTTATCTGCAAACTCGGGAAATGTTATTCCTGAAACATTTGATATCAGGGCCTCAATTGTATGTGAAGCACCTGAAGAGTAGGCAAATATTTCACCGGGGTCCGATATCAGGCCTCTATCCAATGTGAACTTCACCCAATCATCATATTGTTCCATCTGATAATATGTGTTAAGCGGGTCAGAATATTTATAAGAAGTTTCATCCCAGTTCAACCCATGTCTCATTGTTAGAAAATTTCTTATGGTTATTCCCGCTTTTTTCTTAACCCAGTTCTCAAAACTTTTATATTCCCGAAAACATGAATACACACTATCATCAATTCCACCGATCAGATTATTGTCTATCGCTATTCCTGTAAGAATTGACACTATGCTCTTGGTTACCGACATCATCGCATGGACCTGAATATCTCTGTTGTCAACATAGGAATCCACAACAGTGAGTCCGTTTTTATAAAACTCATCAAGTAGCAGTTTCCCGTTCCTGATGATCAGAATATTATGAATATTTTTGTAATGATTATTTTCGATTTTTCCCAGCAGATCTTCAAGGATATCAATATTCAATCCTTCAGATTGCGGAGTGGAAACATCCCATCCGTCTGCCAGTTGTTCAGGAATAGAATAATGTTTTAATATTTCTTCATCCTGAGGAGATGAACAGGAAGACGCTACAAAAAGCAAAACGAGGAAAAAAATATTTAAAATTTTCAAAAAGAATTTTTTTCCGACTGCTTTACCCATCTGTCGAGTATAAAGAAGAACTTTGTTTTTTTCAATTTTTCAAAAATAATAAATATTTAACAGCCATTAAAATTTTATTATTTACTGTTACCACTTTAGTTGTATAATGTAAAAGATTTGAATAGATACATAAATTCTACAACCGGAGATGAAAATCATGGGGAATTGCAGCTGTCAGAATAAAAAACCGAATAGTGTTAACAATAGTAATGCCATAGAAGTGAAAACTGAGATGAGCATCATGGATACTATTGGAAGATGGAAGGCCCGATGGAACATAGGCCGGATGAATTATAAGATCAGCCCCGGGCTCTATATGACAGGACGGCCTGGTCCTGACTCTGAAGTATTTATTTCATCAAATTATAAAATGAGTTTTGATATCTTAAGAAAAAACCTTAATGGGATAAATTCCTGGATAATCGTTCTTGATACTGCCGGGATCAACGTCTGGTGTGCTGCAGGAAAAGGGACATTCGGAACTGATGAACTGGTCAGAATGATAGATCAGACATCCATTAAGGATCATATCGATCATAAAAGAATCATTGTTCCCCAATTGGGAGCTCCCGGTATTTCCGCCCATGAAGTTAAAAAGAGATCCGGACTTAATGTTGTCTATGGCCCTGTTAAAGCATCTGATATAAAGAATTTCCTGAAAAATAATCGAGAAATAACCGATAAGATGAAGAAAGTTACTTTTACTTTTTTTGAAAGATTGGTCCTTACCCCGACTGAATTTGTCCTCTCTCTCAAATATTCACCACTATTTCTTATTTTATTATTCCTTGTCGATATAATAATAGGGAAAAACGGACTTGAGGTTTTTTACAAAGATATTTTGATCTTTTTCGGTGCACTATTTTCCGGAACAGTATTGTTCCCTGCCCTGCTACCGTTTCTCCCTTTCCGTTCATTTGCTCTAAAAGGATGGATATTGGGAATGATCTATATTGTCACGATAAATTTGATGGCTTTCAATTCTATACAGGGAAATTATGTTCATATGTTAACAATTCCAATACTAGTATCTTTCCTCTCATATAACTTTACCGGATCATCAACCTACACATCGCTTACAGGAGTTGAGAAAGAATTAAAAATATCCCTGCCTCTTTACGGCATCTCTATTCTATCCGGTGTTGTTGTATTACTTATAAACTTCTTTTAAGGGGAAAATGAAAATGAAATATTTGAAAAATGTTGCTCAGTTAAAACTTGATTCTGATAAATGTACCGGATGCGGTATGTGTGTGAAGGTTTGTCCCCATGCAGTTTTTGTAATAGATAATAAAAAAGCAATAATTACTGATAGAGATCTCTGCATGGAATGCGGGGCCTGTCAGGTGAATTGCCCTTTCGATGCACTTGAAGTAAGGAAAGGTGTCGGCTGTGCCAGCGCTGTGATAAAAGGAAAACTCACAGGATCAGAACCAACTTGCGGATGCTCAGATACTGCAGGTTGCTGCTGAACTGCTTCTAAAATATATACAAAGAAAGCAAAAGTTGATAACACCCCTATAATTTTATATAGAAGTCCCCCAGGGCGGGGGACCTGAATGAAGCGTATGGAAAAGCCTTATGTTAAGGGGAGAGTTTCGGAAAGGCTTTACATTTCAGTTATTATATTAAGACCAAGTTTTCAAAATGTCAATAACTATCTTCCATAATCACTAAATATTTTTATTTTTATTGAATTTCATAACTGATTCAGTTATATTAACAAAGGGAAATCAAAAAATGGCTATTGACAGAATATATTTTAAGGAAGAAAATTTTGTCCTTACTCTTATTTATAATAAGCTGACAGATATTCAGTTAATTGAACATGTCCAGGTTATGAATACTGAATATGAAGGAATCTTTGGCATAAAGGAACTGGCCGACTGCAGATATCTCTATGATATAAGCGAATTAACAGCAAGAGATATGCTTACAACTGCAGATTCAGAAAAAGACAGCACCAGGGTAATAATGGGAAAAGGTGCAATTGTTGCCGAGTCAGATGCAATCTTTGGTCTTGCCAGCATGTATGCCGCAATTGCTTCAAATATCAGGGAGGATTCAAAAGCGTTCAGATCCCTTGATGAGGCATTTGATTTTCTTGATATTGGTGATTTTAAAAATACACTCCTTGAACACCTCACGGAATCTGCTTATAAAGAAAAACTCAAATTCCTTATTAAGTTTGTTCCAAAGTAGCCATTCCGGATTCAAATCTGATCTATAGTCACATCTATATATATAATCAAGATCTTCATGCTATAATGATCTATGGGAAATATTTATCTTGTTCTCGCTTTGTTATCATCACTTTCTATTGTTCTACTCTTAAGATTATTTGAAAATAAAGGGTTCGACAGATATGTAATTATTGCTTCTAATTATCTGGTATCGGGCTCCATTGGATTACTTCTTCTTTCAGTGAAGGAATTCCCGGATGCAGGAGTACTAATATTCGGGGTAATAATAGGATTCTTATTTTTCATATCCTTCTCGGTCTTCAGTTTTTCATTAAAAAAATCCGGAATAGCATCAACTGTCACTTTCGGGAGATTATCCCTTGCAATACCGGTTATTGCATCCATATTATTATGGGGAGAGAAACCGTCCTTAACCGATGCACTGAGTCTTATATTGATCTTTCTGATCATCTTTTTATGGGAAAAAAAATTATCAAATATTTCACCACTCCTTCTGTTGATGTTTGTACTTTTTGGTGTAATAGATGCTTCAATGAAATATTTCAAAATAAAATTTCCTCTGGTTGATAACAATGTTTTTCTTATTACGATCTTTTATTCAGCACTGATATGGAGTTGGATCTATATATTATTTTCCGGGAGAAAAATTAAAAGAGTCGCATTTATGAGCGGACTTGTTCTCGGAATCCCGAATTTCTTCTCTTCCTATTTTGTCCTTCTGGCTCTTTCAAAAAATATCCCCGCCTTTGTTACATTCCCTTTTATTAATATCGGGATAATTATTATGTCTGCAATATCAGGAAGAATATTATTCACGGAAATTTTGTCTCCAAAAAGAATCTTATTAATAATTTTTGGAATAGTTGCAATCATTCTGCTAATAAAATAGTTAACCTGAATCGTAGGCTTTCCAATTTCACTTACCTGTCATCCTCTTCGGGTCAAGTAATTCTTCTATCTTACTTTCATCTATTATATCTTTTTCTTTAAGGATCTCTCTGATCGTTCTACCTGTCAAATAAGCTTCTTTTGCTACTCTTGAGGCCGCATCATAACCGATCTCAGGTGTTAGTGACGTAACCATGGCAAGGCTCTTCTCCACTAATTCATTGCATCGTGAAATATCTGCTTTTAATCCGTTAATACATTTTTCTCTGAATATATTGATCGCATTTGTAAGTATCATCCCTGATTCTATGGACGTAAATCCGATAAGTGGCATCATAGTGTTAAGCTGGAAATTGCCTGACTGGCCACAGATCGTAATGGTAGCATCGTTTCCTATCACTTTAGCTGAAACCTGAAGAACTGATTCAGGAATAACCGGATTGATCTTACCCGGCATAATCGATGATCCCGGTTGAACCTCGGGAAGTATCAGTTCGCCAATACCTCCAAATGGACCAGAACCTGACCATCTGATATCATTCGCGATCTTTGAAAGTGTTACAGCAAGAGTTTTATATGCAGAACTCATGAAGACAACAGAGTCTTTGCATGATTGAGCCTCAAAATGATCAGGCGCTTCAGAGAAAGTTATACTTGTGATTTCAGATATCTCTTTTATTGCAATCTCAGCAAAATCTCTGTGAGTATTCAATCCTGTTCCTACTGCTGTTCCTCCCAGGGGCAACTCCATTAACCCCCCTAATCCCGCTTCCACTCTCTTTATACTTTTTTTTATCATTTCTACAAATCCGCCGAACTCCTGCCCCAATCTTACAGGGGTAGCATCCTGCAAATGAGTTCTTCCAAGTTTTATTATCCCTCCAAACTCATCCCTTTTTAATTCAAGCGTTTCCTGAAATAAGGTTAAAGAGGGGATTAAAGACCATGAAACAATTTCTGCAATTGCAATATGGATGGCAGTTGGTATTACATCATTGCTTGACTGTCCCATGTTTACATGATCATTAGGATGAACCGGGAACTTTGATCCGGCTTTTTTACCGAGTTTTAAATTTACTCTGTTTGCTATCACTTCATTTGCATTCATATTAAATGAAGTGCCTGATCCTGTCTGAAAAACATCAAGTGGAAATTGTTCATCAAGATCTCCTTCGATGATCTCAGAAGCAACAATAATAATTTCCCTTCCTAATGCGGGATCGAGTAACCCTGTTCTGATATTTGCAGTTGCAGCAGCACTCTTTACAATGCCAAGTGCCCGGATAAACTCTCGCTGAAATTTAATTCCACTTATTCTAAAATTTTCGATCGCCCTCTGAGTTTGAGCACCCCATAACATTTCATCGGGGACATTCACTTCACCCAAAGAGTCTTTTTCTATTCTTACGCTCATTATTAATCCTTTTAGACAATACAGCTGAAACTCTTAAACATATTTAACAATTATACAAAGAAAAAAAATAAATATCAGATTTATATGAATATTTTCTATTCCTTTTTTTTTACCATAGGTACAAACCTTACGTTCATCTCCTCACTGATAATAACCTTACCTTTAACTTTGATAAGAAAGAGTAATCTCTGGGAAAATCTTCCTACAGGAATTATCATTCGGCCACCCTCTTTAAGCTCTTTTACCAGATTATCAGGAATATCGGGAGGGGCGCAAGTAACTATTATCGCATCATAAGGTGCATTGTCAGGATAACCGATATATCCACTGCTGTTTATAACTTTCACACTCTTATACCCCTCTTCACTTAAAATATTTTCTGCATGAAGAGCTAACTCTTTTACAATCTCAAGCGAAGTAACTTCAGCACCTAATTCTGAAATTATTGCAGCCTGATATCCTGACCCGGTTCCTACTTCAAGAACGTTGTCACCATTTTTTATCCTCAGGCGTTCTGTCATATATGCAACTATGTATGGTTGAGAAATTGTCTGACCGTAACCGATCGGACAGGGATGATTCCCGTATGGATCACATATTTTTCTAAGCTGTTGCGGAATAAATAAATGCCTGTTTATCTTCCCCATGGCTTTAAGGATTCTGTTGTCTTTTATGCCGAATTCTTTCAATAAGGAAACCATCAATCTTCGGGCCTGACCTATTTCGTCAGAAATTTTCCCTCTCTGCACTTCAGATGAACAAGATAGGCAGGTCACTAAAACTGATAAGTATATAAGAAAAATTATCCCGATCTTTATGTGCCTGTTCCGGATCAATGCCCCTCCCCTGTTAAATATAGTACAGATTACAAAAATTACTACTTATATCTATAGTGAGGAAAATAAAATTACTATTAACTCTTAAGTTGGTTGCCGAATTTGCTATTTTCCTGAGAAAGATTATTTAAAAAATATGCTTAGTTCAAATTGATAGAATAAATATCTGTAAATTCGCTTGAGTTCCCATCCATGTCGACAGATTGCATCTTGAAGTATACTACCCTCTTCAAGTTAAGGCTGAATGGATAAAAATATATAGTGAAGTTACTGGAGGAATAAGTCATCTCCCTGTTGAGTTGGGTCGGAGAGAATCCGAATTTCACATTAAAATGGCTGAAATCAAATTCACTATTTTGTGTACAACTCACATTGATAGAATTCCCCCCGGTATTTGCTGAAAATCCAACTTCTGAAGGGATCTCAGGGGTGAGGCTTAATATAACAGGAATTATCATATCAGCCATAACCTGATGTCCTGCTGGGCTGGGGTGATTCCCCTTAGTATCTTCCAGCATTGCTTCCCAATCTTCATCCTGATTGAAAAATGCATAGTATGTATCAATGTAATCGAAGTTCAGGGATGTAGCCATAAGAATAATCTTTTCATTTAGCTTTTCAGTTTCATCTTTGTAAAACTGGATACCTGCGAGATAAAGTTTTTGAGGAGGTACAGTCGAAATTACAGGAAACATGGCATAATTATCTCTGGCATTCTCAAGGATCCATTGAAGGTTCTTTGTAGTGCTGGTTGATGAAAAAGTGCCCGATGAAACGTCGTTCGTTCCGAACAATACCAGAAAATAATAACCCTTGTCAAAGAGTAGTTCTGCATCCATCCTTACAACACCATCAAGAGAACTGTCTCGGTTGACTCCAAGATTGATTATCGATGTCTCTCCGTAATTTTCATTAAAATGATCGGAGGTTTTTGCCAGGTATGTAAGTTCCGGATGGTATGAATCAATAAATTCATACATTCTCATTTTCCCCCAGGTTACACTGTCACCTATTGCAATGATTGTATTTAATTGTTCAGAAGTAAATGCCGCTTTACTTGATTTTTGACCTCTTAATATTTCTTTCTTATCAGCAAGACGTGCAGTGAGATCACCAACATTTATTGTATAAGTATATTCGTTTTCAAGGGTACTGGTAATAAGTGTGAACGTACTCCGTCCATTGAGCTCACTATTCTCTATATTTATTCTATTCTCATTCCCTGATGTCGAAGTTATCCTCCCTGTACGGCCGGAATCTATATCGTGTATGAAAATATCTTCATTATCTTCACCTTTAATTGCACGAAAAAGAATAAACTCAGGCCTTCCCATATTAAATATGATAGCTGTGTCACTTGAAATAAATTCAAATTTGTCTGAGACCAATGTCCTGCCATAGTCACTCGATGAATCATAAAAATTTAGTTTAACATCATTTTTTTTATAATTAATCCATGTAACAGAATAGCTACCCTTTTTAACAAACATTTTTGGAAAAAGATTTTCTCCGGGGGTGTTATAACTTATATTCTTTCTAGTTCCTGAATTTAGGAACACATCACTTCCGGAAGGGCCTGCTTCAACTTCGAGTACTGCTATTTTCCCGTTTAGCTCATACTCCTTGGTAAAGATCTTATCATTAGCAAGAATTCCGGCTGAAAATAAAGTTAACAGAATAGTGGATATTATTACATTTCTCATAAAAAAATTATATCAGAAATTCAGAATATATTCAATTTTGGAAAAAGGCAGAGATCAAATGTAACCTATAGATTTCAGTTCCTCAAGATCTTCTTTCTGAAAGTTTTCATTGATCTTCCCTTCACCATACTTCTTCATTTTGTACTCTTTATATCTGAGTCTGTTATTTAATTTCAGAGCACTTTTGAGAACCTTCCCATCCATATTCTTCCCGACTGGAAGGTCAAAAATATTAAGTACGGTCGGAGCAACATCATAAACACCCACATCAGGAATTTTTCCATTTCTCACTTTCGGACCATGCATTAAAAATATCCCATCAGGAGCCGCCATCTCATCCGGAAGATTGTAATGGTTGTATCCCCCGTCATAAAATGAAAAACCGTGATCAGACATGATCATGAAGTAAGTATTTTTATTTTTTTCAGATTCAATATACTCTTTTATAACTCTCTCCATATAACTATAAATTGGAAGGAGAAGTTCAGATACCATTTCAGTTGCTTCATGTTCGAGTTCGGGACTCATTTTTCCATTTTTATAAGCAGCCTTAAATTTTTTCTTAAACTCTTTGTCCATAAAATGAGTTATAAAATGTTGAGTGATATCAGGAAGCCTGAAATAAGTTGCAAAAAAATCAGTATCTAAATTCTCATGAAGATATCTGGATGCAGATTCAACCATTGCATCATGTTTTATCAGCCTCTTGTAAATACCAAGAACAGGTACTTTTGCAGCATTTTTTCCGGGATGAGTCTTATTATATATCTTGAAAAAGTCAGGCAGTCCGGTTCTGCTTATAACCTTATTATAATTTTTGTTCTCTTGAGCAAGGTGTTCCAACTTTTCATAAAATGATTGAGGGTGAACTGTCTTGACAAGAGCATCCCTATTTACTCTGTTCTGTGCCATTCTTCTGAACTGATCTGAAAGCATCACACCCTTAATTTTGTCCGGAGGATGAGAGACCCACCAATTAATAACAGCGCTACTCTTATTATATGAGCTTAATATCTGCCATAATGCCGGCTCTACTCTTTGTGATTTTGTGAAGGGAACTTTGATCCCATTTTTTTTCAGATAAGAGAAATCCATAATACCATGTTTCAACATAGTTTTTCCTGTAGCGATGCTTGTCCAAACTACATTAGATTTTGTAGGCTTTATTGTTTTGAAATCACCCCAGGCACTATTTTCCCTGAGCTTTTTCAGATAGGGTAGTTTCCCTTTCCTGATCAAAGGATCAACAGTCGCCCATCCTACGCCATCAAACCCGAGAATAACAACTTTTATCTTATCCTGTCCGGTTCCCGAACCACAATAGGACAACCCTAATCCTGAAGAGAGTATTATTGAATTTTTTATAAAGTTTCTTCTGTCCATAGTAATATTATAGCATAGAATTTTAGGCTAGACTACAATCCCACAGGTCAATTAAAATATTCTAACAATTTCTCGATCTTCAGTGGTCCCGAGATCACCTCTCTCGTAAGCTTGAGATAGCCTGTACTATTCTGAGAATAGAGCCATTTTACAAGTGCAATCTCCCCTTTTTCAATTTCAAGCCCTGTGATACATCTGGGATGAACACAACTGCCATCATTAAAATATGGTACTTCTCCATAATCGGGAAAGATCGGGAAATGGGTATGTCCAATAATAACACCCCTTTTTCTCTCCTCAGATATGTTTATAAATCTCCGATCTATTTTACTTCTGATCCTGAAATTCCTTGCAGGGCTTGTTGGATCTGCTACACCAAATCTCATTTGAACAAACCTCCAGAACACCCTTATGAAGAACCTGCCGAACCACCATAAAGTATCATTCAATAATTCACCCTGATGACCATGTATCAGAAGTATCTCTTTAGAGCTATCATTGTTAAATCTTAAAATTATCGCTTCTTCCGCCTCGAGATCCTTAAGAAGCTTTATTTCTATCCCGCTCTCCTCGTCGATGACCTTTCCGAACTGCTTGTCAAACAGGAATCGGCTTCTCCACCTTCTGTTATGATTTCCCCAAATGAATCGGAACCTCTTCTCTTTGTGAAGTTCATCAAACATCTGATAAATAACTCTATATCTTTCACTGATAAGCCTGAAATTTGCGTTCTCCCAAAGCTCATCCCCATCTCCCAGTTCTATATATGTGAAACCTTTTTTTATGTAATGCTTGAGGGCATTTATATAAACATATTGATTGTGGAAAAAATCATCTGATCTGTCACCATGGCCCCTGTGGCAATCACTGAAGATAATGATTCGTGAGTCGTTGTTTATCTCTATAATTTTGGATCTTTTGATTATTCGGTCTATCTTCCTGCGAAATAATGATCTAAACATAATGAACCTCTTGAAAATGAAAGAAAATGGAGCTGATGGGGATCGAACCCACGACCTTCTGAATGCCATTCAGACGCGCTCCCAAACTGCGCTACAGCCCCGTTAATTCAGTTTTATATCATATAAATGGGGAGTTTTCAACAACAACAATATCAAACCTAAATGGAATCCATCCCTTTGTTGGCAAGTTCATCAGCTCTTTCGTTATGCTCAATCCCGGAATGACCTTTAACTTTAATAAATTCAACATTAAATTTTCTTGTTAGCCTCAATAGCTCAACCCAGAGATCCTTATTTTCAACCGGCTCTTTTTTACTTGTTTTCCATCCGTTCCGTTCCCACTTCACATACCATTTATTATTGATGCAGTTAACAATATATGCACTGTCCGAAAACAATTTCACATGAGGATCGGTACTCTTAATCTCACTTAGACCCATAATGCATGCCTTCAATTCCATTCTGTTGTTAGTGGTATTCTTCTCCCCGCCAAATATCTCTTTTCTCTTGTCGCCGGAGAATAATATTGCTCCCCAGCCACCGGAATTATCCTTGAACTGATTTCCAGAGCAAGCTCCATCGGTATAAACTTCAACCATTCTATTCATCTGAATTTTCTCCAACTAACTCCAACTAACAAATTACATGTTGATTATACAATATATTCGAAAGAGATATTAATAAGTATTTGTTAATTTATATATTTCTTTATTTTAGAGTTCAATAGTTTTGACTTTTTAAATGTTTTTTAATAAAATATAGTCAAATGGCACGAAACATTAAATTTTACGAACAATACTCGATGGTTTGTCAGGTAATAACAAAACCTTCACGCCTCTTGATAATTGACCTTATAGGCAGAAACAAAATGAATGTATCTGAACTTCAGGAAAAAACCCAATTATCTACAAGCAGCCTTTCAAACCATCTGAATGCTCTCTTTAAAATGGGTGTTCTGAACAAATCAAAAGATGGAGTTTATGCCTACTACTCTCTTGCGGATGCAAGCCTTCTGAAGATCATAGAAAACATGTCAAAATTTGTTCTCAAACTTTCTGAATATAAAACCGAATACCTGAGAAACGAATAACCTTTATTCATTTCCTGTAAAATTTATCGGATAAACTCCATAGCAGTTTTCACTTCCAATCGAACAGATTTCAACAAGTCTTTTACAAAAAATCTATTTATATCCAAACAACATAGAATATATTATTAATGCTGTGAGAGCCAGACCCGTCAGCAGAAATGTCATACCCATGAAAGTAATAAACTTGTCATGTTTCTTAAATGCGTTATGTTTAACCAGTTTACTTTCAAGTTCACCTGACTCAACGAGCCTTTTATACTCCTCTGGCCTATCGTTCTTGTACTCCTCAAGGGGAACAAGTCCGGTAAAGATCACTTTGTCCATCGGAAAAGATTCCGGTCTGAGATGAGTATTGAAGAAATGTATAGTAAATATGAATCCTATTGCCAGCAGGGCTTCATCAGAGTGGATTATCATTGCCACATTAATAACCCACCCGGGGATAATCTTGGTAAATAGTTCCGGAAACCATAATATCAGTCCTGACATTCCAATAACAGCAACTCCCCAGAATACAGCAAAATAATCAAATTTTTCCCAATATGTCCACTTCCCATATTCAGGTCTTTTACCGAGACCGAGAAACCATTTCAGAGATCCCCAGAAATCCGTCAGATCCTTCTTGTTGAACATCATACCATTCTTACTGAAAATGAATTTAAAAATCGACGTTTTACTTTTTCTTTTAAGTTTTATCAAATTGAACACATGGAAAAAGAAATACCCGAAAGTAACTATAGCGGCAAACCTGTGTATCAAACCGGCGTTGTGTGCTCCTCCTATAATATTTGCAAAGAATGCTGCCCACGGCATAAATGAGAACTTCAGAATTAATCCGGTGAATGCAAGTGCAAGAAAACTCAGTATCACAAACATATGGGTCAGCCTCTGAGACAACTCGAATCGCTGAACATAAATCTCATCCTTTCCATGTGCCTCTTTTTTTCTAAGTTTCATATTTTTATAAGACCTCGGGAACCACAATAAAGTATGAATTCCGAAGAATGTGAAAACACTTATCAAAAGGAGTGTCATCGCCCAGTATGTGTAGTAGAGAATAGGAAACTTGTTCCTGTCGTGATGGGTAGCATGAGTGAGATATCCTGTAAATCTTTCATTTGCATCTTCATGACACTTCTGACACGTATTCACTATATTGTTCATACCAACACTGGAATCCGGATCATTTGTGGAAAGGATCAGGTGAGCGTTATGACAATCAGAACATTTTGCTGATTTGAGATATCCAAGTTGATAAGTTTTCCCGTGAACAGTATCCAGATATGTTTCAGAAAGCTCTTTATGACATTCGCCACAATGGTCTGTCACTTCCGTCATGAACTTATCCTTTGTTATATCTGTGATCTTATGAGCAGAATGACACGTGATACATGTGGGTCGGTCCTCTTTTCTGTATTCTTCAGATGTAAAATGGATACTTTTAATATAATCGTCAAATATTCCCTTGTGACATGATGAACATGTAGCCTGGACATTTTTAATATGAGTGGATGATTTTTCATCTTTACTACTCAGAATATAGTGCTTATTGTGACAATCAGTACACGATGCACTTACAAGGAATCCCATCTCTGTCAGCTTCTGTCCATGTATACTCTGAGAATAGTCATTAATAACTTCCTTCTGGGACAATTCGTGCACTTTATTTATTTCAGAGTCTTTCCTGTGACAAGAACCACAAAGAGATGGAATATTTGTTTTATAAATTGGTGAGGTGTCATCAAAATGAGATTGAACCGTGTGATTCCCATGGCAACTTACACAATCAGGTGTATCCTTGACCATATTCATTTTTGCAATTCCATGACCTGAATTTTTATACTCTTGACCGATACTGATATGACAGCTGCTGCAGTCAACTTTATTTGCCGTTTGACAAGGTCTCTTCAATAGAGGATTAACATCTGAATGACATTTAACACATGTTACCTCCATATGAACTGATGATTTTACGTCTTCTTTTTTTATATGAAGTGAAACCGTCTTCCCATCCTCCATCATTGAGATATTTTCATCTTCATGGCATTTCAGACATGCTTTATCCGAAACCCTAAGGACAATTGATTCTTTTCTCACTTTATGTGGAAGATGGCAATCCGTACACGCAGGAATAGCACCCTTGCTCTTTTCCCATTTCTTGTTCTCAATTACCTGCTTATGAACATCTTCGATCCTTGCATGACATTGCATACATGTTTCTGCAATATTACTTGGATGAATGGACGATGCGCGATTTGTATGAGGGAGGACCTTATGACTTCTATGGCAAGACACACATGTCGCTGTCACGGTCAATCCTTTTTTGAACAATCCTTCACCATGAATACTCTGGCTGTAATTTTCAATAATATTTCTCTCATTTATCTTATAGATCCTTGCTACAGGTGCACCTTCTCTGTGACACTTCCCGCAAAGATAGGGAATATTCATTCTGTATGAAGGAGAATCCGGGTTGTTAACTGCAAGCACATTGTGTTTGCCATGGCACTCAGTACAATTGGGAGCATACAAATGGTTGGTTTTAAAATATTTTCCATGGATACCCGAATCAAATTCTTCCTGAGGTTTATCATGACAATTCCCGCAATTTACAGGTGTAAGCCTCTCTTTGTGAGGGAATTCCTCAACATCGGCATCTTCATGACAATTTATACAATCCTGGCCCTTATGAACTGATTTGTTATGAATCTTTATGTCCAGAAAAAGTGAAACCTCTACCCCGCCTCTGATAGTTTTAAGGCTGTCATCGGAATGACATTCCATGCAGGTCTCATTATCGGAAGACAGGAGATTAAGAGGGGTCAAAATCAGTAACAATACCAGAATCATTAAATTTAAATTTTTGCTCAAAATCAACTCCTTTTACAATCTGTCAGGCATATTAACCTGAAATGTATTTAAATGATCAACTTACGTTAGCTAAGCAAAAATTGTTAAATCTCCAAGTGTCGGGAGTTTAAACATCCAATCATAAAACTCATTAACTCTATTTCAATGATTTTTATTATGTAAAAAATTTAACATAATAATTTTCAGTTTACAATAAATAAAAACCAGAAGCTATTTTACACTTAAAGGATCCATATAAATTCCGTACAGAATTAAGTTCAAATTAAAACTTTAGTAGTAATATTCGAAAGTGGGATTACACCAAAAATTAAGACCTTTAGATATATATATTATTTCTTTTTATGGATATAATTTTCATGAATATATTTTATTCCGGATCACTAGAGGTGAGGAAATGAAATTTTTACTATTACCATTTAAATCGATCTTCAAAATATTAAAATTAACAAAAAGAAACGTTGTCTCTCTCCATAGACTTATCTGGGGGAAAGGCTGGAAAAAGCTGATCCTGTCAATTATAGTTACAATTATAGTGTTGGTTGTTCTCGGGTCAATAACTCTTGAAGTTACTTCCAGACCCGGATTTTGTTCAACCTGCCATTTCATGCAGCCCTACTATGATAGTTGGGCTAATTCATCTCACAAAGATGTAACCTGTACTGATTGCCATTTCCCTCCCGGCCTGAAAAACAAGTTGAAGGGGAAACTTACCGCAGCGTCAATGGTAGTAAACTATTTCACCGGTGTATACAAAAAAAGCAAGCCGTGGGCGGAGATATCAGATGCAAGTTGTCTTAGAAGTGGATGCCATGAAACCCGGAACCTCAAGGGAAAAGTGAAATTCAAGAAAAATATAATATTTGATCATGCCCCGCATCTTGAAGGC
This sequence comes from Candidatus Aminicenantes bacterium UBA647, assembly GCA_002299555.1. GTDB lineage: Bacteria > Acidobacteriota > Aminicenantia > UBA2199 > UBA2199 > UBA647. The sequence continues at coordinate 29,631 of DBOL01000080.1, read as the reverse complement.
CTGAGACTTGAAAAACAATTGAGATGTACGAGTTGTCATTCTCAGATAGTTCAGGGTTCTCATCTTTCTGTAACAAAAAGCTCATGCTTTTTATGTCATTTCAAGGGAGTCAAGAGTGAAGTTGAGGTTATTTCAAAGTGTACTAAATGCCATACCCCTCCGGTCAAGAAAGACTTTATGGATAGTGAGATAATATACGATCACACAAATATCCTTGCCAGAAAAGTGAGTTGCTATAAATGTCACGGAGAGATGATTGTAGGGGATGGTGCTGTCCCGAGGAACAGGTGTAATAATTGCCACGCAGAGCAGGGAAAGATCGATCAATATGAGGAGACGATCTTTATTCATAAGAAACATATAACTGACCATAAAGTTGAATGCCTTCAGTGCCATACTGAGATCCAGCATAAATCTATTGCAAGAACCGAGGAGATCATTCCCGAATGCAGTTCATGTCATACAGATCCACACAAGCTGCAACTTATGATGTTCACCGGGAAGGGCGGGAAAAATGTTCCGGTCCATCCAAGTACAATGTTCGAATCCGGACTTAATTGTAAAGCTTGTCATCAACATCATAATTTCTCAGTATCATTTGAAGAAAAGGGAGATACTCTTGTTGCAAACTCAAATTCATGCGAACCCTGTCATGGAAGGGGATATAACAAGATCCTTAAAAACTGGAAAGATCAGACAAATATAAAGATCTCGCAATTGAAGAAGATCTTTCCTGTGATATGGAATGAGATCTCATCAATTAGCGATCAGAAGCTAAAGAAGAATGCTGAGAAGATATATCAGGATGCTCAATTTAATTTCAAGATGGTCAAATTTGGGAATTCGATCCATAACATTTCATTTGCAAACAAACTTCTTGACGAATCATATGGAATGCTGTTAAAAAGTCTTGGAAAAAAGAAAATCCAAATTAAGATTCCGAATTTTGATAAGGAAACTAATATAGTTCCCGGGGAATGCTCAAATTGCCATTCCGGTATCGAGTTAAGGACCGCCAGTGTCTACGGATGGGATTTCCCCCACTACAAACATCTGGTCAACGAGGAATTGACGTGCAGGAAATGTCATTCGAATAAAGCAGTACATGGACAATTGATACTAAAAAAGAGTGATTGTATGGATTGTCACCATAAAAAAGAGAGTGAGAAAGAGTGTGTAAGATGCCATTCAGTGCAAAAGAGTATTTATGAAGGTAAGATCGAACATCTGACACTGGATATTCCCAACGTTATGATCAACGATGTAGAATGCACCGACTGTCATGTTTCCGGAGATGGGGAAATAATAAGGCCTACCAGAAAAAAATGTTCTGATTGTCACGAAGAAGATTACGAAGAAATGTATGTTGAATGGGTAAATAGCACTACACAATTGATGGGTAAACTGAAAGCAAAAATAGATAAAGAAAAACTGGGAAGTGGGAACAGACTATTCGAGATCTACAAATTGCTGAAGAAGGATGGCAGTAAAGGGGTTCACAATCCTGAACTATACGAAAAATTGATAAACGACCTTATACATTAATTGTTTTAACCTGAAGAATTTGACTTTTTTATTTTATTGTGATGATATCCACTTGCGCCATGATCAAAAAAAAAGGAAATCCTCTGAAACTAAATAAAGCAGTCAGCATGATAGTATTGATCGCATTGATCAATCTGGTTGGAGTATTTATCTTTCTTAACATTTCAAAGCGCTCCAATATTAAGTTTATGACCGGGAATATTCTGGTAAGACTTGAAAAGAATTTTGAAGATTATGAAACTAATATGACCAAGACATTAGAATCCTCAATAGATGTTATGGTGAGAGATGAAAAAATGGCAGAAATTTTTCTGACCGGGGACAGGGAGGCTTTATACAATTATTCGAAAGAATTATTTGATCACACAAAAGCCAAAAATTATTTTACCCATTGGTATTTTCTTAATACAGAGGAAGAGGGAACATGTTTCCTTAGAATGCATAACAGAAAATTATATGGTGATAAGATCACAAGATATACTTACATGAGATCTATCAAGACTAAAGAACTCTATTCCGGTAAAGAACTTGGTAAAACCGCTTTTGCCATCCGTGCAGTTCATCCCTGGTACTACAAAGGAAATCTTATCGGATATATAGAGTTGGGTATTGAAATTAATTCATTCTTCGAGAACCTGAAAAAAAATTTTGATGCTGAATTAGGATTGATAATTGAGAAGTCCTTTCTGGATAGGTCGAAATGGCGCTCAGTAAGAAAAGAGAAAGGCTTGTCAGATAATTGGCATGATCACAAAAAATACCTTTTAATAGAGAAAACAACTTCAGATGAAGATCTTATAGATTTGTCTGAGATCTCAAAAAATATTCCAGCGGAAAAAAAAATTCTCTCAATAAGCAAAAAGAACGGAGCACATTTAATGCATGGGGTACTACCTTTATATGATGCTTCAGGGAAAAAAGTAGGCATAGTCTATTTTCTCAAAGATGTATCTGACGTTTTCAGGAAATTATCTGATCAGTCATCGATACTGATGATCATAATATTCTTCTTCTTATCAATTCTTACTTTTTTTATGATCTACTTCCATAAACATGCTGAAGGTCAGTTGAGAAGATATAGGGAAAATCTTGAAGAGATGATCGAAGAGAGAACCAGAGAAGTCAAGCAGGAGTTTAATGCCAGGCTTGAAGCAGAGGAAAGTCAGATGATGGCAGTAAAACTTGCAGAAAAAAGCTCAAAAATGGCATCACTCGGAGTTATGGCAGCAGGAATTGCTCATGAGATCAATCAACCATTGAATGCTATCAAGATCTCAGCTGACAGCGCTATTTACAAAAATGAAAATGATAGTGTGAAACTTGATGAAAATTACTTGAACAAACTGAAAAACATCTCTGATGGAGTTGACCGGATAACAGAGATAATAACCAATATGAGAAATTTCTGGATACTTCCCGAAGATAATCAGAGCAAAAGCGTTGATATTAATGTAGCTGTTGAAGATGCATTAAAACTAGTCAGATCTCAACTAAAAAGCCATGGCATAAGATTTCATCATGAAAAATCATCACAACCGGTAAAAGTAAGATGTGCACTTGTCCATTTAGAACAGATAATCGTTAACCTTCTTACAAATGCTATCAATTCATTAAGCTCATCAGGGAAGGGGGACAAATTTATAAATATTGTAACAGGAATGAACAGGAATAAAGCAGTTATCAAAGTGGTTGATAACGGTATAGGACTTCCTGATATCGGCATGGATGAATTAATGGACTCATTTTATTCGACCGGCAAAAGCAAGGGAGGGACAGGACTGGGACTTGCAATAATAAGTCATTACGTTAAAAAGTATAAAGGCAACATTAAAACCGAGAAGAATAAATATGGTGGTGCAACTTTTATTATCGAGTTCCCCGGGATAGATACTTAGAATGAGAATATTGCTTGTAGATGATGAAGAACTAAGCAGAAATTCGATCTATGATTTTTTGAAAACCCAGCTCTCTCTTGATGTCCATGAATTTGATAATGTCATATCTGCACTGGCTGCTTATACAGAAAGATCGTTCGATATTGTGATCTCAGACCTCAAAATGCCAGGGATCGATGGCCTGGAATTCCTTGAAAAGGTTAAGAAATTGGATAGTGGAGAAATGACCGACTTCATACTTATTACAGGATATGGCAACATGGACTCTGCTATAAAAGCTCTCCGTGCCGGAGCATTTGACTACCTTCAAAAACCCTTGAATATAGATGAGCTTAATGAAGTGATAAAACGAAGTATGGATCATCTGTCACTTCTTCGTGAGAACAAAGAATTCAAAACAAATCTTAACAGAATAATAAGAACTGAAAAGACAAAGTATAAAGAGAAATGTCAGGAGATACACAATACTTACGTAGAATTGGCAGGATATGGCGAAATAGGGATCTTCTCGGCACATATGGACAAGATCAGAGAACAATGTGAGATTCTTTACAAAAATAGAGATATACCTGTTTTGATAGAAGGCGATACAGGGTCCGGAAAAGAAATTGTCGCAAGAATGATACATACAGGTAATCTTGTGAACAAAACACCTTTCATTCCGTTAAACTGCTCTGCTATCCCCCACTCCCTGTTTGAATCAGAACTTTTCGGATATGAGCCTGGAGCTTTTACCGACTCAAAAAAATCCGGAAGTATCGGGAAATTCGAACTTGCAAATGAGGGTACCCTTTTCCTTGATGAGATCGGAGATCTCCCCGAAGCTCTTCAGGCAAAACTTCTTCGTGTGATCGAGGAAAAAGAGTTCTTCAAACTGGGAGGACTTAAGAAAGTAAAAGTGGATGTCAGGATAATCTGTGCAACCAATAAGGACCTGAAAAAAATGGTGAAAGAGGGAAAGTTCAGGAATGATCTTTACTTCAGGTTGAATACTGCGGATATCAGCCTCCTGCCTCTTCATAAAAGGAAAGAGGAGATACTTCCTCTCACTGAAATGTTCATGAAAAAGTTCAGTAAGACAAAAAACAAGAACTTTAATTCTATTACACCCAAAGCAGAAAAGATGTTGAAAGAGTATCCATGGCCCGGGAACATCAGGGAACTCCATAATGCAATTGAAAGAATTGTACTTCTTAATAATGAAGAAAGTATAAGTGAGGAACATCTTGGATTCCTTGACGATATCATTTCTTCATCTGAATATTACAATGTGTTTGATCAGGATAATATGAAATTACCCGAAGACAAGCTGGATCTCAAAAAACTTGAGAGTGAGATCGCATTGAAAGCACTCAAAAAATTTGATGGAAATAAGTCCAAAACCGCAGAGTATCTGGGACTTTCCAGGAGTGCATTAAGAAGCAAACTGAAATAGTTAAATTTAGACAATTAATTAACGTTTTAATTATTATTTACTACCAATAAAAAAGAACTATTGACAATTGTCTTTATATAAATTATAAAATAATCCGGTTTAAATATTTGTTAAAGGAGAAAAGATGAAAAAGACTTTATTGGTTTTAGTGGCGATTTTATTCCTGTTCTCACTGATGACATCAGCAGATTACGTTGGCTCCAAAAAATGTAAAATGTGTCACAAAGGTGATAAGAAGGGAAATGTATTTGAAAAATGGATGGAAAGAGCTCATTCAAAAGCTTTTGAAACACTGAAAAAAGAAGGAAAAGAGAAAGATCCGGCATGTCTTGAATGCCATACAACTGCATTTAACAAAGGCGGATACAAGATTGGCGATCCAAACAATGTAAAATTTGAAGGTGTTGGCTGCGAATCCTGCCATGGCCCGGGATCAGATTACAAGAAAATGAGTATCATGAAAGATAAGGCAAAATCAATAGCTGCCGGACTCATTGTTCCTGATGAAAAGTTATGTGTAGCCTGTCATGACCCTAAAAAGAGTGATACAGCAAAACCTTTTAACAAGGAAGAATATTTTAAAAAGATAGACCACGTTTACAGAAAGTAAAAAAAGGCAATTAAATGAGATCAAAATACTCTTTACCGGTTATTTTACTAATTATTATATTTTCAATTTTTTCTATATCCTGCAGTAAGAAAGATGAAGTCCGCTCTTTCAAAGAAGAGATAACAGATAAGAAGCCTGTTGTTGATTCCCATGGCCATGGGATGAATGTCCCGGGTGCTACCGAAACTAACATCAAATGGGATACTCCGGAAGGCTGGATAAGTATAAAAACAGAATCCAAACTCAGACTGGCCACCTACTCTATCAAAGCTGGCGATAAAGAAGCAATATGTACTATAATTCCACTTTCAGGAGATGCAGGTGGACTAAAAGCCAATGTTCAAATGTGGCTTGCAAGTATTGCAGAGAAAGAACTTTCTGAAAGTGAAGTGGATAATTTCATTTCAAAGCAGAAGAAATTTAAAACAAGAAGTAATAACGATGGCATTTTTATTGACTTTACAGATGTAACCGGTAAAGAGTTTGATCTTTCTATCGCAGTTTCAATCATCAATTTTCCTGGGAAAACACTTTTTGTTAAGCTTAATGGCGACAAAGAAGTTGTAAGGAAGAATATTGATAAAATTTTCAAGCTATCGAAATCAATAGAATCAGGAGAATAATGTTAAACGATCTGAAAAAACAAACTATTATCAAGTTCAGTTATTCACTTAAACTCACTGTTGCCTGCCTAATACTCCTGGCAATATTGACCACTTGGGGAACAATTTATCAGGCTGATAACGGACTCTATGCTGCAAAAGCGAAGTTTTTTACATCCTGGTTCTTCCTGGCTGGCGGATTTATCCCGCTTCCAGGAGCAGCACTTGTTCTATCTGTCCTTTTTCTCAACCTGATCAGCTCAATGATATTCAGGATAGGTTTAAGACTTAAGAATATTGGCAATCTACTTACTCACCTCGGTATACTAATTCTTTTGATAGGAGGCTTCTTCACATTCCTTTTCTCTCAAGAAAGCGTTCTAATGCTAAAGGAGGGAGAAAAGAGCTCCTGGTCTAACTCTTATCATGCCTGGGAGCTTTCGGTATGGAAAGATGTTCAGGGCATCAGACATTTTTCAAGTATCAGTTTTAATGACCTTGATAAAGATGAGAAGATCAATTTCCCTGACTTCCCGATATCAATAAGAGTAAAAGAAGCATTCCGGAATGCCTCTGCATTCAGGGACAGGGAAAGGTCTGTAAGTGCTGATATGTTAAACGCTTCTGGTATTGTTTCAATTGATAAGAAAAATACTGATCCTGAACCAGAAGCAAATATTCCCGGCCTTGTGCTTTTCTCCGAAGATCTGAAGAAAGACATATTACTTTATGGTGGTGAAAATATTCATACCTCCGCAGAAATTAAAGGAGATATTTATAATTTCTTACTAAGAAAATTACGGAAAAAATTACCACTGGAACTAGGACTACTTGATTTCAGAATAAAAAAATATCCCGGTTCAGAGATTGTAAAAAGTTATGAGAGCACAGTTGAGATCAGGCATGATGATCTTAAAAGAGAGGTTATAATTTCAATGAACAAACCTCTCAGATATAAAGAATATACATTTTTCCAATCTCGTTACCAGATCACTCCTGCCGGAGTTGAATACTCCATATTCGCAATAGTTAAAAATTCAGGAAGGCTATTACCATATATCTCAAGTATCGTTGTTTTCATTGGTATGCTGATCCACTTTATTATCATGCTTTTCAGAAGAAAAAAAGAAGACAGCTCATTACAAAAAGGGAATTAATATGAAATTCAATCTGAAGATCTTAATATTTATTATAGCTTTTACTTTGGTATCCTCTGCTTTGATATCTGATTCTTCTATATCGCTTGATGAATTTAAAAAGATTATTATCCTTGAAGATGGCAGGAAAAAACCAATCGACACTTTTGCTCAAAATATACTGAAACAACTATCAGGAAAGGGCAAACTGGAAAGAACCCCCGCAATAAATTGGTTAGCACGACTCCTTTTCACTCCGGATAAGAGTTATGATGATAATGTATTTCTTGTAAACAATCCTGAGGTTCTGAGTTCGATCGGATCAGATGCAGGGAAAGGGAGAGGAAGATACAGTTACAGACAATTATCTGATAAAATCTCTAAGTTACGGGAACTTGCTATATCAGCTTCAAGAATAGAAAACTCAAAAAGAAGTATAGTCGAGAGTGAAATAATAGTCCTCTACAACAAGATATATGTTTATCACAAACTTGCCGGTGCTTTCCAATTTTGCTTCCCAAGTACTGATTTTGAAAATAATTCATTTCTTAACTACCTCTCAAAGATCAAAGATATTAAGGCAATAAAGGCGAAGGAAATTGAATCACTCTCCGAATCTGAAAGAAAAATCCTTCACATCTCACATAAAATGGATCAATGGTCAGGCTATTATCAGGATCAACAATTAGATATTTTACCTAACCTGAGTTCAGGTGAGGAAAAATGGGAAAGCCCGTGGGACTCTGTAAACAGATCATTCAAATTTGATGAACCACCCGCTGAGTCTGTTTTACTGATCAACAACATGGTCTCTTCTTTCCGTAATAGAGATCAGTCCGGATTTGATTCCAATGTTAAGGAGTTCAGCAACTTTGTTATGCAAGAGTCAAAACATGTAGCTGATTCAGGCAGAATAAATATGGAGATTATGTATAACAGGATAGATCCATTTTACAAATCAGCATTCTTCTATGGATTCTCTCTCCTCTTTCTTCTCCTCTCATATATTAAGTTCAGAAAATTATTTTATTATTCAAGTTTTTTCCTGCTGATCCTCGGTCTTCTTCCTCACTCCTATGGACTGATCGCAAGAATGATAATCCGGAACAGACCACCTGTTACTAACCTCTTTGAAACATTTGTGTTTGCTGCATGGATAACAGCATTGCTTGGGTTAGCTCTTGAATTATTCAAGAAGAAAAACATTGGAATACTTACCGGAAGTCTTTCAGGACTGATCCTTCTTATCATTTCAGGCAGATATGCGCTTGAGGGTGATACGATGGGGATGCTGGTTGCTGTGCTAGACTCAAATTTCTGGCTGGCAACCCATGTCATAACAATAACAATTGGATATGGAGGAGTTGTTATCTCCGGTGTCCTGGGACACTTGTATATACTCCAGGCTATGTTCAAAAAAGATAAAAGAAAGGAGACACTTAAAGACACTTACCAATCAATATATGCCACACAAGCATTTGGTCTTATATTTACATTTGTCGGAACAGTACTCGGTGGAATATGGGCTGATCAATCGTGGGGAAGATTCTGGGGCTGGGACCCGAAAGAGAATGGAGCATTACTGATAATTTTATGGTCAGCGATCATGTTCCATGGAAAACTGGGAAAAATGATCAAAGAACTCGGATTCGCAATAGGGTCAATTATTGGGATTATCACTGTAGTGCTTGCCTGGTTCGGTGTAAATTTACTTGGTGTGGGCCTCCATAACTATGGATTTTCATCTAACGTTGCTTCAATTCTGATGATCTATATTTTTATTGAACTATTGTTCATGGCTGGTTCCTATATATATTTAACTTCTAAAAAATAAAAATAATACTCTAAGAGAAATTGTCTGTCGGTTGAGGGTTTCTACTTTATACTAAGTAAAAAGTAAAATATTGTAATAAACTATCAGAAATTTGGCATTAAATCTTTCATTTTTTTTCTGATGATTATATTATCGAATTGTTAATTTAAATTAAAAGGAACTAAAATGGCAACTATTCAAAAAAACATTTACATATTTTTCATGGCCTTGATTTTCATTCTACTAATAATCCCGAATACAATCTTCGGGGATAATGAAAAAAAAGAAACACTCATTCAGGTCCCCCCTCCCCCTTTCAGTGAAGATATATTCCCATGTTCCGAATGTCATTCTGATATGGAACCGAATCCAGAGAGAAGAGTGCTGGAGGAAATGCATGATGATATTATATTGAAACATGATGAAAATAACAGATGGTGTCTGGACTGCCATGATCTTAAAAATAGAGATAAACTTCATCTTGCAAACGGGAAACTTATAGATTTCACTGAGTCATATAAATTGTGCGGGCAATGTCACGGACCAAAATTAAGGGAGTGGAAGAATGGTGTTCATGGCAAAAGAACAGGATACTGGAATGGGAAGAAGACGTATCTATTATGCGCACATTGTCACAATCCGCATTCACCGAAATATAAGAAGATGAAACCGGAACCGGCACCGGACGATCCAATGAAAGGAAGGAGATGAACATGAGCGATAATAAAACGATAGAAAAAAAAGAATCAAGAAGGACCTTCCTGAAAAAAACAGCTCTGGCATCAACATTTGCTACACTTGCAGCTTGTGGATCAGATTCATCATGGGAAGAATTTTTTCAGAAGAATTTCAAAACTCTGGATGATGATGACAAGAACAAGATCATAAAACGACTTGAAAAAAAATATACTGAAAAATATGGAAAAAAATTTTCTGTGTCCGGCAAAGACCCGATCGATGATACTTTATTCGGGTACGGACTTGATATTTCCAGGTGTATAGGATGCAGGAAATGTGTATACGCCTGTGTTGAAGAGAACAACCAGTCAAGAGATCCTCAGATCCATTGGATAACAGTACTGGAGATGGCTAAAGATAAGGGTGTTGACCTTTTTCATTCCCATGCTGACTATGAGCGTGAACTTGTTCCGGATGATGATCATTTCTATTTCCCGGTAGCATGTCAGCAATGTGAGAATCCGCCTTGTACCAAGGTGTGTCCTGTCGGGGCGACATGGAAGGAGAAGGACGGAATCGTTGTAGTTGATTACAACTGGTGTATCGGATGCAGATTTTGTATGGCTGCCTGTCCTTACGGAGCCAGGCATTTTAACTGGGCTGAACCGAATGTACCCAAAGATGAAATCAACCCTGAAACCCACTACTATGGGAACAGGCCAAGGCCAAAAGGTGTAGTTGAAAAATGCACCTTTTGTGTCCAGAGGGTTCGTGAAGGTCTTTATCCTTCCTGTGTTGAAATATGTCCTGTCGGAGCAAGGAAGTTCGGGAACCTCCTCGATCCGGATAGCGAGATCAGATATATCCTGAAACATAAAAGGGTGCTGGTCCTGAAAGAAGAACTTAATACACAGCCTAAGTTCTATTACTTTTATTAAATGAGGTGGAAAATGAAATTTATTAATTTTATAAAAGAATCTTCTAAAGTAATCTTGAAAGGGAATAAATATTATTATGCATGGATATCCTCTTTGTTTCTTCTTATCGTATGGGGAGGCCTCGGATATTTTGAACAATTAAAGAGTGGCCTGGCTGTTACAAATATGAATGACTCAATATCCTGGGGATTCTACATCGGTAACTTTACTTTTCTTGTAGGTGTTGCAGCTGCAGCGATACTCCTTGTAATTCCGGCATACATTTATCATTGGAAACCCATTAAAGAGATAACAATATTCGGAGAAATACTTGCAGTAAGTGCTGTGATCATGGCCCTCGGTTTTGTAATTGTAGATATGGGAGGCCCTTTCCGGCTCTGGCATATGATCCCGTTCATAGGACTTTTAAATTTCCCCGACTCACTTCTGGCATGGGATTCTATAGTCCTATCACTCTATTTTTTATTGAACTTATTTATTGTCACCTATCTGTTGTATATGCACTTCATCAAAAAGGATTATAATAAAAAAATCTTTGATAAGCTTATACTTTTATCTATCCCAATGGCTATTTCGATCCATACAGTCACAGCCTTTCTATTTAACGGAATTGCAGCAAGACCATACTGGAATAGTGCTCTCCTCGCTCCGAAGTTTATTGCGTCAGCATTCTGCTCCGGTCCTGCAGTTCTATTGATATTGTTTCAGATACTGAAAAAGACAACAAAATTTGATATAAAACAGGAAGCAATTGAGAAAATAGCTGAATTGATGGCATACTCCATGTTCCTGTACCTGTTCATGTTTTTCAGCGAGATATTCAAAGAAGTTTATTCGGGAACACACCATCTTGTTCATTTGAAATATTTGTTCCTCGGAGTTAAGGGACATACTGATCTGGTAATATATGCTTGGGCCTCTATAATTTTTAGTATTGTTGCATTCGTGCTATTCCTGATACCAAAGACCAGAATGAATGTCATAACTCTTAACATCGGTGCAATTCTGATCTTTATAGGAGTATATATTGAGAAAGGGATCGCTCTGATCATCCCCGGATTTTCTCCGGACTCTCTGGGGCAGCTTCATATTTACAAGCCATCAATGATAGAGATAAGAACTTCAGTGATGATTTTCTCACTCGGGTTTCTCCTTTTCACATTTTTGTCAAAGATAGCCGTTGAAATAATTTTCGAGAACCTGAATATCAATAGTATAAAAGCTGAAACCGGTACTGATCAGAATAGTTGAAAATATCCGGGAAACCGGAGTTATCATCCGTTTACCGAAAAAAGAAGGGCATTCACCGAAAAAGAGATGGTATCTGTGATTACTTCATATATATTAGTTATGAAAATAAAAAGGAGAATAGTATGAGGATTATATATTTCATTATTTTGTTTATTTTAATATCATTTTTTGCATTTGGGGAAGTTGTAACTACTTTCGAAGAAATATCAAAACCGCAGATGTTATCAATCAATAAAGATTATCTTCTGATAACTGAGGGGCCATCGATCTTTGTTTACTCAATGAAGGATTTTTCCCTTGTGAAAAAATTCGGACAAGCAGGAGAAGGGCCGAGAGAGTTCAAAGTATCTGCTTTCGGTGTGCCAATGATCGCATACTTTCATAAGAACAATATTTTTGTCAGCAGCGATTCAAAAATATCATATTTCACTCCTGAAGGTGAATTCATAAAAGAGAAGAGGACTCCTCCATTCGCCGTCTTCCGCCCTTTTCGGGATCAGTATGTTGCTACGGGGTCATCTGTAAATAACGACCAGCAAACCGTATTGACTATAAATCTCCATAATTCTAAACTGGAAAAGATTAAAGAACTCTATAAATCCGATGTAAGTGTCGGCCCTAATGCCTCTTTCAACTATCCCATGAATAATTTTACTTATGAACCATATAAAAACAAGTTATATCTCGTAAGAGGCAAAGAGGGCTTTGTGATAGATGTAATGTCATTGGAGGGGAAGTCACTTTATACTATTAAGAAAGATTATGAGAAGATGAAAGTTACCGGAGAATATAAAGATAAAACTTTCCATAACTTCAAAACCAACCCTAATTTCAAGCAATTCTACGATTTCTTCAAACAGAGAATAAAATTTAAGGATCACTATCCTGCGATCCAGGATGTTCGTGTTACAGATGACCGTATACATGTTATAACCTTTAAAAAGAAGGACAAAAAAACAGAGTGCATAATACTCGACTTGAAGGGAAAAGAGATAAAAAGAGTTTACGTTCCCTATCCTGAACTTTATGGTATGGACTATCTACCCGAATATGATATCTTCAATAAAACCTTTTATATATTAATTGAAAATGATGATGAAGAGGTCTGGGAGCTCCACACTATCGGCTTGTAAAGACGTTGAATTCCGGGGGAGTTTCCATATGTTTCTTAACTGCACAAAGATTAGCAGAGTGAATTACTGCAGTCCTGTATTTTTCAGGAAATGATTCCGGTAATTTTATCTCAATATCTATCTTATTTATCAATCTTGTTGAAGGATCAAAGTTCATCCTCTGAAATATCTCTACACCTTTGGCATCGATCCCTCTCTGCTGACAAAATCCGAGGACATATATGCCTGCACAAGTCCCGATAGATGCCAGAAAAAGATCGAACGGTGCGGGAGCACTCCCTTCGCCTCCGGCCATTACCGGCTGATCTGTAACATGTGTAAAATTATGATAATCAGCACTAACTTTTTTCCCTCCGGGGAAGTAGATCTTCATTTCCATATAGTCACCTTTCCACACAATTTTAACACCGATACCGAAACTCGTCAAAATTCAAAATTGAGTGTTTTAGTTAATTATGCGATTAGCTCATTAGATTGACACATAGTAAAATTTTGTTTAACATTTAATTTAGGGAGGAAAAATGACCATTAAAAAGACTTTATTACCAGAAAATGAACTAAAACCTTTATCCAAAGATCCACTTCAGTTAGGATTCGGACAAACTTATACTGACCATATGTTTACCCTTGAATATGATTCTGAAAAAGGGTGGCATAACGCTGAGATAAAACCTTATCAGTCGTTGAAACTTGATCCTGCTGCAAAGGTTCTTCATTACGGGCAGGAAATTTTTGAAGGTCAGAAAGCATACAAATCTTCTTCCGGAGAGATTCTCACATTCAGGCCAAAAGAAAATGCAAATAGATTCCTCAATTCACAGAAACGGATGTGTATGGCTGAACTTGATCCCGATGAATTTTTATTCTACGAGAATGAATTACTTAAAGTAGAAGAGAGGTGGATCCCGACCGTAAAGGGTACCTCATTATATATAAGGCCGACCGCAATAGCTACCGAGTCAGGCCTGGGAGTTAAAGCTTCAACAAAATATCTTTTTTTCATAATATTATCCCCTGTCGGAGCATATTTTAAAGAAGGCTTCAATCCTATTGGCCTGTGGGTAAGTGATGAATTTTCAAGAGCCGCAGAGGGAGGAACCGGAGAAGCTAAAGCAGGCGGAAACTATGCAGGCAGCCTTTTTGCTTCAAATATAGCAAATGAGAACGGTTACAGCCAGGTGCTATGGCTTGATGCAAAAGAACATAAATATATTGAAGAAGTCGGAGCAATGAACATCCTCTTCATAATAGACAATAAACTGGTTACAGCTCCACTTGGAGGAACCATCCTTCCCGGGATAACGAGGAAATCAGTTCTCGAATTAGCGAAGGATCTGGGGATCGAAACGGTTGAGAGAAAAATTTCAATAGACGAAGTTACTGAAGGTATAGAATCTGGAAAGGTTACGGAAATATTCGGAGCCGGCACTGCTGCTGTTATCAGTCCTGTCGGAAAACTCAACTACAAGGAAAAAGAGTATGTTATAAATGATAATAAAACCGGACCCTGGTCCCAAAAATTCTTTGATACACTTACAGGAATTCAATATGGTGAACTTGAAGACAAACACAATTGGGTATATAAAGTAAAATAAATCTCAGCATTGCTCTGAAAAAGAGCCATGATTTTTTTATCAAGTAATTTGTTTTGAGATATTTTTATTAAAAGTTATATACAATTATATGTAAGGTGGAGGAAATATGAAATTATTAATGAATTCAAAGCTTAGAAAACTTTTATTTAGTTTATTTATATTCATGAGTGTAATTATCCTTTTCAATTCGGGAGAGGAACTTCAAGCTGATACAACAAAAAATACTAAGATCAAACCTGATATAAGTTTTCACAAAGTTAATATTAATCGGATCGGTGTTACTGCGATGAAAGATCACAGGATAAAAATGAAAGTCTCAGTGAAAAACTTTTCCCCGGCCAAAACATGTACAGGTCCTTTTAAGATAAAAGTTGAATGGAGAAACAGTAAAAAAAGAGCATTCATATTATTACAACAATCAGGTGTGGCAAATTTATGCTATGACCCTAAAAACAGGAAATCAGAAACTGCAACCAGGTACTTTGATCATTTGGTTAAGTCGGGGAAAACAAATTACTATAAGATAACAATTGATCCTCTTTCACAGGTAAAAGAATCAAATGAAAGCAATAACATTATCTATAGAGAATATAAAGCCAAAACGGTGATCAATATGCCTGCTAACATGAATTCCCAGCTTAGAATAGAGGACAGAATACCTTCATGTGCGGGAATTGACCTTATTATTAACAATGTTGAAGTGATAAGAAGCACATCCGGAAATATATTTATAAAGGCCACAATTAAGAACCTTTGCATCGGAAGTTGTACCGGGCCTATTATTATCGAAGTGGATGAAAGTGATGTTCTAGGTCGTCCGGGTGGCATCGAACAGCAAATTGGCAATGGCATCGGAAGTAAAGCTGAATACACAATGGGAGGTGCTTTAGGTATAGCTAATGATCCATCCCGTACCTGTTCTTATATAATCAGAGTCAGAACAGAAGGGGGTTGCATGGAGGCTCCCGGTAAAACCGGAAATAACACTTTCCGAATCAGTATAAATCCCATTTAACACTTAATTAGGGAAAATATAATAATTTTTCCCGTTATTAAATTTAATACCGGATATTAGGCTTTATATATTAATCCCTTTGAATTTCTTGCATCAATGATTACAGACAGATCCTTTTCTATCCGGATATGTTTTACGAACCCTGTCTCTGTATGGATCTTTTGATCCTTCAACCATGCCCAATTTATATATTCATCTTCAACTTTATCATTGATATGAAAATATCCCATTTTAAGAGAGATCATGTTGTGGAAAAAGTGACTTCCAAGTGATGGATCGATCCTGAAGTCCTTTATGAAAGACTCAATTATTACTTTCGCCCCGCTGATCTGATGCCACTCTACCGGTATTCCCAACCAGGGGTCAGAAGTGCCCCATCTGCCGAATCCGATAAGGATATATTTCCTCTCTTCTTTAACAAGTTGCAAATTTATCGATCCGACCTCTGATGCAATTATCCGGCTCTTTGATATATCAAATTTATCAGGGTCTACAAAAACGATATCCCTTATCTCATTGATCTTTCCATTTCCCATGGGATGAAGGCTGGAACAGATCATTTCCTTAGGATTTTCATTTGCAACATCGATCTCAATCGATTCTCCACCTGAGACCATGGGCCTTATCTGGAGGAGATTGAATTCCGGGAGAGTGCCCTTTTCCCTTGAAAGATTTATCGCAAATTCTATCTCGACATGAGAACCGAAGGATTTACTCCCAATAGCAAGTATTTCATTTAAAATATCAGAAAGTGGAAAGAGATTATGCTTCAGGATATTAGCAAATGTTATCACCCTGGGCCCGTCTATCGATATAGTATCTTTAACTGCGTTATCCTGCCCGGAAAAAGTACTCGCTACATAAAATAAGGTCCCATCATCTTCGGCATCATTAAGATTATATTTTTTCAGGCTGAACTTTTCATCTATTCCAATATTCTGTGGACTATTCTTTATATCAAGAGCATAGAAAATATTTTGTGATTTTTTTAAAAATTCTACTGCGTTGGAATAAGGGGGATTCATCTCGGGATATTTTGAAGAAAATCTAAATACCTGTCCTCCTTCAGCAATAATCGGGCCTAGTCCAAGAGCCAGTTGCACTATACCATCCTCAGGTTCCATATGAGATATGGGGTAATAGTTGTATGATTGTGCAACTCCGGATATAACAGGATAGAATTTTTCATTATATTCATACCCAACCATCTGCTGTATAATAACTGCCATTTTCTCTTCTTCTATCCTGAAGTTAGTATTCTTAACATATTCTTTCGGAGATTTGAAAAAGACGGATGCATATACAAGTTTTACGGCATTGGTCAACTGACGGAAATTCTTTAAACTTTCTGCATTGTTATTAGGCAGCATATAAGTTGAGTATAATCCGGCAAATGGAAGTAGTTGCGAATCTTCCAACAAACTTGATGATCTGACCGCAATTGGATAATCAACATTTTTCAACAATATCTTAAGATCATTTGTAATTTTTTCAGGGAGTTTCCCTTTCATGAACCTTTTAGCAATTTTTTTGTTATCCGATTCATTTATTGCAAATTCCAGGAGGTCATTATTTTTTATAAATTCTTCATATACTTCACTGCAAACAACAAATGTGTGCGGTGTTTTTACTTCAACTTCAGAAAATTTTTTAGTAAGACCGGTTTTTGCAAGTAGAGCATTAAGGAATGCCAACCCTCTCGCCTTTCCACCAAGAGATCCACTCCCAAGTCTTACAAATGAATTCTCCGAATCAAATGTTACCTGTCCAAAATCAGTAATTACTCCATATTGATTTTTGGTCAATAAATTGTGGATCTCTCTTCTGATAAAACTTCTTACTCCATCAATTCCTTTAAAATCACTGATCTGTTTAGGCCGCAGGCTTTCAGCCGTTTCAAATTCTGTTCTGGCTCTTAACCAGATAGAAATATGATTCTTATCTGCATGATAATTTAAGCTCTCGTCCGGAATTATATCGATCATTTTCCGGAATTCATGAAGATTTTTTGCCCTCCCTATCTCCGCTCCGGATTTATTTCTAAAAACAAAATCTCCGAATCCGAAATTTGTCAAAATAAAGGTCTGAAGCTCCTGAAGCATATTGTCCGAATACTTACTGAGGAAATCCAGACCCATTGAATATGCTTTTTCTTTGTTATTCAAATTTGACGATTGAAGAAGTATAGGAAGGTCCGGGATCTCTTCTTTAATTCTCCTGGCAATTCTAAATCCCGAATCAGGATCTATTTTCCCCTTCCTGGGAAATCTGATATCAGAAATTATACCAAGCAGATTCTTCTTGTATTTTTTATATAGTTTAATCCCCTGTTCGTAGGTTTCAGCCATGAGAATCTTAGGACGAGCCCTCATCCTGAGTAGCCTGTGAAGATCATTTACTCCTTCAGAGATAAGTAAACGTGTTTGTGTCATTATCTCTGTATAGATTATCGGTAGAAAAAGTGAGTAGTACCTCGGAGAATCCTCAATGACCACAATTACCCTTACTCCGAGTTTTATATCATTGTCCACATTTTTCTTATCTTCTACATATTTTATAATTGCAAGGAGAATTTTTGTGTCACCACCCCAATAAAATACCTTATCAATATATCCTGTTTCTCTAAATCTGATCAATCTGTCGGGAGTGATCCAGTCATAGGTCAGAAGAACAACAGGCATTTTCGGGTGCATCGATTTCACCCTTTCACCAAATTCCAGTGTATCCATCCCTGTAAGCCTTGTCATTGTAATGACCAGATCAAAAGAACTTTTTTCAAGAGCTGCTATAGCTTCCTCTGCACTTGACACACGGATAATACGGGGAATGAACCTCAGATTAAGATCTATATATTCGCTGAATATCCTTTCCGATAACCTTCCATCCTCTTCAAGGACAAATGCATCATAGAAGCTTGAAACCAGAAGTATCTCCCTTACTCTGAACTTTATAAGGTCATGAAAAATACCGAATTGAGGCTCATAGTCTATCCCCAATTCTTTGTCTTTTTCAAGTTCAAGTTTCTCCATGTTAGGATAATAAATAAATCACTTCTCTAAATCAACCCTGAGGAACCGATTGTCATTTAGTAAGAGATGCGGTCTTCAGAACAACACCTTCCTTTTCCACAGGATATACATTGTTGAGGAGAAATTCTCTTGCCGTAAAAATAGATGAAAATCCGTATTTCTTTTTGATAGCTGTTATTGTTTTGCTCAACACCTCTCCCCTTATGGTAACAAAAGGGAGGAGGGATCTGTTATCAGTGATCTCTTCCACCTTGATACCGACAAGTCGGAGAGGCAATTCCCTCCTTTTTAACAACTTGTCGAGAAGTGGAACAGATCTCCCCCATATATCCTGATATGAGTACGTCGGGAAGTCGAGAGAAACCCTCGCAGTGAATGTAGAGAAATCACTGAATCTTACTTTAACCTCTACCTTGCCGGCATAGAGACCCTTCTCGACTAAATAGACCGAAAGTCTGTCCAGCAGGTATGCAAGATGGGAAAGGATCATATTCCTATCCCGGATATCATTCATAAAAGTTGTTTCTCTACTAAAGCTTCTGGTTTTCGGCTCCTTGTTTTTTTTGTATTCACCCGGGGAAGAATAGAAATAGTGACCGATCACCCGCTTCCATAATGAAAAATTCTTCGCCCTCAATTCACGAACCCTCTTTATCCCCATCCCCTGAAGTATGAGCAATGTGTGCGGCCCTATCCCGGGTATCTTCTCCAGAGACAGTCCTGAAATAAATTCTTTCTCATCATCCATAAAAAATATCCCGCCCGGCTTTGCTGCCTCAGTGGCCAGTTTGGCCCCGAGCTTCGTATATCCCAATCCTGCCGACACCTTCAGCCCTATCTCCTTTTCAACCGCATCCTTGATACGGGACACGATCTCGTATACGGAAGAATGAATATATGTCATCCCGCTCAGATCAATATATGCTTCATCTACAGATACAGCTTCCACCACCGGGGAGAACCTTGACAGACATTTAAAGAACTGACGGGATATCCTTTCGTATATATGAAACCTGCCTCTGAGAAATACCCCCTCCGGGCATTTCCGGCCGGCATTCCTCAACGCCATGCCCGAGTGTACACCGAACTTTCTTGCCTCATAGGAGGCGGTGCTTACAACACCCCGTTCATCCGGCATCCCCCCTATTATTACCGGTTTCCCCTTAAGGCCAGGACGCATCATCACTTCAGCTGCCGCAAAAAATGCGTCGATGTCAATATGGAGTACAAATGGGGATCTCAAGATCAATACCTCCTCAATACCCCTATCACCTTCCCGACAAGCTCGAACGGATCATAAATAGGATCAAATTCCGGATTTTCCGGTACAAGCCATACGTCTTTACCACTCTTCTTCAGTCTCTTCAGTGTTATTGTAGAATCCTCCATCAGGGCAACAACCATATCACCCGATTCAGCATCGGGTGTCTTCTTTATTATTACAACATCACCTTCTTTGATATAGGCATCCCTCATACTTTCACCCTGGACCCTCAGTGCAACCTTATCCCCATTCTTCTCTACCATCCATTCGGGGAGCTCCACCTCTTCTCCGAGAGACTCAAATATTTCCAGAGGAGATCCTGCAGGAACGATGCCTACAAGAGGAATGGTTGCCTTTTCCGGGATCACGATCCATGATCTTCCGTCCCTCCGGAGGTACCCGCTTTCAACAAGGCGGGTAAGATAAGAGTGGACAGTTGCCGGAGAGGATAACCCGGTCAATTCACATATTTCCCTGACCGAAGGGAAATATCCTTCACTTGAAACCGTTCTTTTCAATTTCTCCAGAAATTTTTTCTGTTTTTTCGTTATCATAGGTTCGCCTTTTGTTCGCTTACAATATAGTATAAATTCCTCCCTTTGTCAAAAATTAATATACTATTAAACCAGTGAATTAGTGGCTTTTACCGTGATTACTTTTGTTTTTGGCTGGGGATGATGGCTGAATGCCGAAGCTAATTCAGGTGAGCTGTGAGCGGAGGGTTTTTATCCTTTCCCGGGCACGGTCTATATCAATATAAATGACGGAAAGATCATTGTTATCCGGTCTCTCCTTATCCAATACTTTGCCGAGTTCTTTATAGATCGTTTTCAAAGTAATATCACTTTTGGTTTTTTCGGCAACAAAGTGACCCTTTTCCTTTACAAGCTCAGAGATCTTATCATCATGTTCTGTCTCAGCAGCCTTAATCTCTGTCTCCTGATTTTCAATCTTCTTCTCAATAATATCAAGTTCCGATCTTAATCCATTCTCCTCTTTTTCAATTATCGATATTTCACCAGGCATTGAAGCTTCCTTCATTGTCCTGTCTGACAATTCCTGTTTCAGTTCGATCAGGGTCTTCTCCTCCCTCTCCATCCGACCTTCCCTCTCCTCCGGATCAAGAAGTCCGTCCTTCGAAAGACGTTCAAGTTCTGCCTCGGCCTTATCTATACCCTTACCTGTTTTAATTATCTTCTTCTCATTCTCATCTGATTCTTTTTTAAGATCAGAAAGTATTCTACTTACTTCTTTATACTTTGCTGCAACAGGCTCCTTGACTTTATATTCCTTCTCAACATCGGATTTTTTAAGAGACATAAATATTTCATGTTCTGATTTTAATTTTTCGATCTTCTTTTCGGTATCATCAAGAGCAGACTCAAATTTCCCTGCGACCTCTCTCTCCTTTCTTATATTATCAATGATCTCATCTGAGTTATCGGGAAACAACTTGTTCTCGTATCCCTTATCACCAAGTTTGGTAAAGAGCTCCAATAGTCCCTTTTCCTCTTTTTCAATTTTTGAGTTTATTCTTGAATTCTTTATCTTCCTTCCGATCAGAGTAAAAAATCCTTTGACTTTATCCCGGATCTTTTTGTCACGTACAAGGAGAACAATTACCAGCAAAATTATAATGAGGATTAATATCAAGGGAAAAGATATCCCACCACTTCCCCCGTCGACTTCCACAACCTGACCGGAGAACAACAAATAAAATAAATTTTTCATTTTCTCTACCTGACCTTTAATTTTTTATATAAATAAATTCCGGATATGATCAATATTATACTGATCCGTTGCGGAATTGAAAGGTTTAATACCCTCGAATCACTTTTTATTATATAACCGCGGCCGCCATCGTTCCGGAAAAACTCAATGAATAACCTGATAAAACCATAATTGAAAGAAGAAAAAACTCCCCCTGAAAAAAACTCTTCGATAATACTTTTTTCTTTCTGTTATAGAATTAATTCTTCAGTTCATTCAGTCCCCATAAAAAGAAAAACAGAAAACAATAGTACCAGTCCAAATAATAATCTTATATTTTTTGAATTGTTCATGTTTTCTCCTTTTAATTTCTAAAATCTTAACCCGAATAGAACAAAGTTAGAAGATTGAGTTGAAGGATCCAGGTCAGAGTTAATTACCTTGTTACTCTGGAACTCAACAATGATGTTCATCTTCCCTAATTGAAATTCTGCACCGTAAACCAGATGCCAGGCAAACATCACATCAAATTGAGAACCGGTAATTCCATTATAATCAGTATATAAATAGCTGAGAGATACACCAGGACCACCACCAAGAAATACTGTCATTATTTTTAATTTATTCCACAATCTCCCAAGGTTGATCCCGCACTTAACATTCAGAAATATATTTGTAACTAAATTATAGGCTGTGAAGTTAATTAAATCTGCTGAATAAGATCTGAAATATGGTTGAAACTCCAGTCCCCACGTCGCATACTTCCCGATCGGTGAATCAAATCCAAGGTCAGCCACCCATTTATCACCAATACTTTCAACCTTTGGATTGGTCATATATCCGCCCTTAAGAAAAAATCCTTTAAAAAGTATCTCGGGATCCTCCTTGTCCTTTTCCGCAACTTTGAGATCCAACTTCTTCTTCTGAGCTTTCAATTTTTCTTTTTCAGCTCTCTTCTCTTCTTTTTCAGCTTTTTTCTTTGCTTTTTCCTTTTCCCTCTCAATTTTTCTATCGGCTTTCTTCCTCTCCCGCTCCGCTTTCCTCTCAGCTTTTTTCTTCTCCTTCTCTGCTTTCTTTTTCTCTTTTTCAACTATTTTTTTCTCTTTTTCAATTTTCTTCTTCTCACTTTTCATTACAGGTGGCGGCTCTTCTGTCCCTTTCCCGGAATCAAATTTTCTCGTTATTCCTTCATAAATATATCCAAACTTTTTGACTCCTTTTTTATCCGACGTAAATTCGATCTTGTACCATCTTCCCTCAATTCCGATCACTGAGAACACATCTCCCAGATATGCTTTTCCTGAGATTTCGCCATTAAGAGTAGGTACACTTCTGATATTTGCAACTTTCGCTGTCACTTCAATTTTCTTAACCTCACCTGTAATTCCGGGTATGTTAAATAGAAATACTGCTAAAATAATAAACAGAAAGGTCTTTTTCATAGTTACCCCCATATTATTAAGGTTAAAATTTAAAAATATGATTGTCAAATGAAAATGTTTTTCTACAAAACGAATAATAGTATTCTCAATTCCACTCATATAAATTATAATAGATCTGATTCCGGATAATCCGGATATTTAAAAGCAGATAAAGAATGAAAAAAAAAATACTATTATTATCAATTTTCTTAGTGTCAGTCATATTTTTCGACAGGCTGTCATCATTCCTTATATTTGAATGCAATCATATTTTTTTTTCTGATAATAACTTTGAGACCGGTATTAATGACCATCTGCAGAAAAACAATTACAACTCCCTTATTATGGGCTCATCAAGAACCTATGAAGGTATCCATCCCGATCTGATCAAAAGTGGAAAACTTAATCCTTTTAAATGGAGCTTTGCCGGATTCGGCCCTAAATATAATTATTATTTCTATCAATTATTCAAAAAGATCAATAATAAGCCGAAGGCAGTGATCTTCGGAGTTGATTATTTCATTTACACTCTTTTCTCTTCCCCATCAGCACTTGCAGAGTTAAATTCCGGAGTCGACATGGGGCTTACCATGAATTATCTTGACCCAACTTTACTTCTTTTAAAAAACAAGAAGAATATCGATATTGTTATGAAAGATATAATCGGGTCTCTCAGCCCGATGAAAAACATTCCGATCAGGGATATTGATGAAATTCAATCCTATACAGGTTCGAAAAAAGACGAACTGAAAAATTATAAAGTCTATACTGAAAAGTTAAGACACTATAAGGGATCAGCATTCACAAAACCTCCCGGAAGTGAAGGGGAATATTTTTTCAAAATGCTGGATGAATTGAGAGAAGACAATGTAAATCTTATTCTTATAGTAATACCAGAATATATTGGCACTTTCAGAACAAATAAGTTCCAGAGAATATTCAGAATGCATCTAAAAAAGTTGAAAAAAAAGTATAAGAACATCAGAGTTCTGAACTATAATTATATAAAAAAATTCAACTTGGGTGATGACTCACTCTTTCTGGATGGTGGATACGGGTACTCAAATTCTCACCTTTCAAAAAGAGGTGCTGTAATTTTCAATAGAATGCTTAAAAAAGATCTTGAAAATATCGGATACTAAAATTTAATCTACTTGATATCTACCAATTCCACCTGAAAAACAAGTGTCGCATCGGGAGGAATAACTCCTCCGGCCCCTTTTTCACCATAAGCAAGGTGTGAAGGAATGATCAGGACTCTCTTCTCTCCCTTCCTCATATCCAGAAGGGCTTCATCCCAACCCTTGATCACTTTCCCGACACCAACAGGAAAATCAAGTGGTGTACCTTTGTCAACAGAACTGTCAAATTTTCTCCCATCAAGGAAAGTCCCTGTATAATGCGCAGAGATCATTCCGCCTTTCTTTGGTTTGTTTCCTTTCCCTTCTTCGAGAATTATATACATAAGGCCTGAATCAGTGGTAACTCTTCCCGGCCACTTATCCTCGATAAGTTTTTTTTCCTCTTCCTGTTTTATTTTTAACTCTGATTCATATTTCGATTTTTTATCCTCAGTATATTTTTTAAATATTACAGGTGCATCAAAATTTTTTGCTGCATCACCTACCCTTACGATCTTTATACTCTCGATCTTATCTCCCTGGACTATCTGATTAACAATCTCCATCCCTTTATATACTTTCCCGAATACGGAATGTTTGTTATCAAGGTGGGGAGTAGCGGTATGGGTTATAAAAAACTGACTCCCGTTAGTTCCCGGTCCGGCATTCGCCATTGAGAGAATTCCGCTGCTGTCATGTTTCAGATCGGTATGAAACTCATCCGGGAAACTGTATCCGGGATTCCCGCTACCATTTCCTGCCGGATCTCCACCCTGGATCATAAAATCATTAATAACCCTGTGAAAGGTAAGTCCGTCATAAAATGGTTCGCCTTCACCTTTTGCACTATTCTGGATTTTGCCCTCAGCCAATCCGGCAAAATTCGCGACTGTCATTGGAACCTTGTCAAAATCTAACTTAATAACAATTAATCCTTTACTTGTACTTATTTCTGCATATAGACCTTCATCTTTGTATTTATTCACATTGCACCCCGTTACAATAATTAGTGTGATCAGAAAAATGAAAACAACCTTCTTCATGAAATCCTCCGATTATTATTTTTTAAATGATTATACGAAAAAAAAAAGTATTGGTAAAGCCTATTCAGACCTGTCAGAGATCGAATCTTCCCTTTTATCTAATTTCCATTGAATTGGATAAAGAACAAGAAGTAATACATTACAAAATACTATAACATAGAAAAAGAAGATCATTGGCTGATATAATAAAGCCCCCAGGATAAAAAAGAACCTGTGTGTTGAAACACCTATCCAATTCCAGAACACTAATAAGATCTTGCTTGCCTTTGTATTTTTCTTAATTAGTACTTTAGATTTATCTCGGGTACCTGTTACCTGAGCTTTTGTATAACCCAGATATACAAAAAGAAGAAGTTTTTCAATATAATTTCCTCTTTTTGACATTATAAAACTGAATCTCTTTTTGAATTTTCTATAATCATCACCAATTGTATTGTTTCTTCCGGTTGAACTTGAAAGATATTGCTGCCTGTAATAGTCAATTATAACACTGTGTAATATCATTGATGCCCCTGCTGCAATCGTCAGAAGCAAAGTTCCGTATGGGAGTTTAAATCCCACTTTTATTAATCCGATGTACATACCAATAAAAACTGCTACCGTGGTAATATAATCCACCCATCCGTCAACGATCCTTCCTAGAGGAGTCCCATTCTTTTTTAATCTGGCGATCATACCGTCAATCAGATCAAAGATATGGCATAGGAGGTAGAAAAGGCCCCCATAGACAAAACTTTTTTTATCGCCGAAGGAGAAAAATAT
The DNA here is from genome assembly GCA_002299555.1 of Candidatus Aminicenantes bacterium UBA647. GTDB lineage: Bacteria > Acidobacteriota > Aminicenantia > UBA2199 > UBA2199 > UBA647. The sequence goes on along the minus strand of DBOL01000080.1, from coordinate 3,635 downwards.
ACCGCTTACAATTCCGGATATCATAGACATAAATGATATCTGGTTTGGTGTTACCGGTAGTTTTATAAGAAACTTGGTAAAAACAAAACTGACAGGCCTGAAAAGGAAAAGGTCCGTTGCTTCTTCTGCAATAATGTCCTTAAGAGAATCTCGAAATTCTTTGAATAATTTATTCATAATATTTTCAGGAACGGGAGATTAGGATCAGGATCGCTAGAATTGTAAACATCAGGATCATCGCCCACTTTATCCTATCCATCCTGTGCTTCATGAAACCCTGCTCGTTAAGAAAGAAAGTCTCACCTCCACCTCTTTCGAGGACCCCCTTACTATATAATTTATTAAAGACCGATCTGTTAACCTCACCTATATCCCTGATGTCTTTTGCAAGTTCGACAGAGAGTGCTCCTTTTTCCCTGAACAAAGATATGATCTTTTTTTCTTTATTAAATTTATCATTGATTATCTGTAATAATTTCATTAAAACTCCATAAAATATTCTATACCAAAACGGGGCACAAAAAAAGAGGTAATCCAATAAAAACAATTAGTTTTGATTTACGTACCAAATATAGGGTAATATAAAATAATGGATTCAAAAAATCACAAAAAGAAGAATTCAGGCATCTGGGAGACAGTTAAAACAGATATTAAAGAAAGTGAAATAACCCGGGAAGTAAAATACGACCTTACCGATACTCTTGATTTCTATCTCACGGAAGATCAGAAAATCAGGATGAAAAGTATGGGATGGTTCAAAAAACTTATATTTATCCCTGCCTGGCTGCTCAGAATAATGTTTTTTAAATTAACGCGGATCAGACGTCTCCTTCTGGCAGTGGCATTAATACTTTCCGTAGTCTCTCTAAACAATAATAATAGTTCAAACAATTCATTTCTTGGTTTAGTAATTCTGCTTTTTATATTAATTCTGGAGTTAAAAGATAAATTGATCGCAGTTGATGAATTAAGTGCAGGCCGTGCAGTTCAGACTGCGTTTATGCCTCCCGAGAATCCCGAGGTCCCGGGCTGGTCCTTATGGCTTTATTCAAGGCCGGCAAATAGTGTCGGGGGTGATATGGTTGATCTTATCCCGATCGATGAGATCAATTACGGGGTTGTACTCGGAGATGTATCTGGAAAAGAACTTGGAGCGGCATTATATATGGTGAAGCTTCAATCTACTCTTCGAGCTCTTGCGGCAGATTTTACATCTTTATCAAAACTGGGATCAAAAATCAACAAGATCTTTCATAGAGACAGTGAATCGAACAGGTTTGCAACAATGGTTTATATCGCGCTAAAAAGAGAGAAGGGGAATCTGAAAATATTAAATGCCGGACATTTACCTCCGATCATTCTTTCCGGTGGAGAATTGGTTGAAATGGCCAAAGGATCCCCTGCAATCGGTATCAAGAGTACTTCCAGATACAGAGAGGATAGTTTAAATTTGGAAAAAGGCGATTATCTCATTATCTATTCTGATGGTGTTTCAGAAGCTATTAACACTGAAGGTGAATTTTATGGAACGGATAGGTTTAAAGATAATCTGATGGCGAACAAAGATCTTCCACCAAAGGAAATGGGAGATAATATCATAACTGCGGTTAATAATTTTGTTGGAACTAACAAATTCTATGATGATCTTTCAATCGTGATACTGAAAAGAAATTAACCAACTACCGATCAAAATTTTCGTTTTAACTTCTCAAATATGATGCTCCGTTTACATCAATTATTGTACCGGTCATAAACTCGTTCCCGGAAGCCGCAAGCATAATTACGGCATTTGCAACTTCCTCCGGTTTTGCCACACGATTCATCGGGCTTTCTCCTCTGATCAGGTCTCCTTGTGGACCATCCAGTATCTCCTCTGTCATGTCAGTCTCTACAAACCCCGGAGCAACAGCATACGACTGGACATTATAGGGTGCAAGAGCTTTTGCCATAGACTGGCTGAAAGAGTTCAAAGCGGCTTTGCTTGCTCCATAAGCAGGTGCATCAGGTTCTCCCCGGAAGGCCCCTCTGGAAGTAATATTTATGATCTTTCCCTCTCCGCTCTTTATCATATGTTTTCCCGCCAGGAAAGAGAGGTTCGCTGCCCCTAACAGATTCAGCCCGATTGTCTTTTCCCAGGCTTCGAGCCAGTAGGAGTAATCCGACTCCTGAAAACTCTTCTCCTCGTATATACCGGCATTATTTACAAGGATATCGATTTTCCCGTATTCATCAACTACTCTTTCTATCATTTCCTCTGAGAGTGAGGGGTCGGATATATCACATTTAACTGCATTGTGCCCTTCCCCTTCCAGATGTGCAAGGACATTCTTTGCAGCTTTTTTATTATTTTTAAAACTTATGATCACAACTGCTCCTGCTTCGGCAAACTTTTCAGCAATAGCAGCACCTATCCCCCGGGAACCTCCGGTTACCAATACTACTTTTTCGGTAAAATTAATTTCCATAAGAGAATATTAGTAGAACAATATTTTTTTGTAAAGTTAAAATGTTGCTTTTTCATTATCCCCGTCACTTAACGAAATAGTATCCGGGGATATGATTTTCTTTAACAACCAAGAACATCCCTTTTTTATTTTATAATTTATTTGGACTTAGAATTTACCCTTTTGATTGCATCCCTTGATCTTTCTGCAAGATCAGTATAAGGGTTTGCTTTGATCGACAAATTGTAGCCCCTCTTGGCTTCTGTTTTATTTTTTAGAAGTTCCATCGTTCTTCCATAGATAAATGAATCATAGAATAACCACAATTTGGTAAACATATCCCCCTTGCTGTCCCTTAAAAGTTTCTTCATCATCTCATTTGCATATTTCCCCACGTTCAAATGATCTCCATTCAAAGCCATAAAGTATGCGCGGGACATAGCCGCAAGATGACCATCCAGCAACGAATTAACTGCAATATCAGTAAAATAGAAATCTGCAAGTTTCATGTCTTCATTGTCCATTTGATCCTCCTTGTCAATAAAAATATGATTAAGTAATACAGATCTGGCAAACAACAACCTGGCTTCCGAAAGTGTAAATGGCGTTGTCCGTTTTCCTGTAAATCGGGATGACTCAATAAATGAATTTTTATAATCACCATTAAAAATGGAGATCATACTTTCAATATAATCTGTAGCTTTCTTATAATCTCCTGAAAGGTCCGAGGCCGCCCTGAAGTTCCCGGTGTGAAGATTAACATATATTTCAAACAATTTTATTCCAAAATTCCCCAAACCGTAAAATCCGGAAAATCCTGTAGAATTCTTCTCTATCTCATTTTTCAGTTCACTGATATTCTCTGATAAAAAATATAATTCGGCCATTTTTTGATTAATGTCAAAATTTTCCGGAAGAATCTTCTGAGAGATATTAAAATACTTCTTTGCTTCCGAATAGTATCCGGCACTTAAGAACATGTCTCCTGCATAATAATTTATCAGAGATTTATAGACAGGGTTGGAAATATTCAATTTTAATGCGGCCTTTACCTCGGAACCAAGATCAAAACTACTCCTTTTTTCCATTTTTTTTCTGTAGGCAGCATTTAAATAATAAAACATATCACTTATGTCACGGATACTATCCCTGTAAGTTGTTTCCCCGTTTTTATCAGAGATAGTTAACTCC
>DBOL01000094.1 GCA_002299555.1 Candidatus Aminicenantes bacterium UBA647 | reverse complement strand
AGAAACTACTATACATATCTGATAACTTTTTCCAAGATACTGGGTAAAACATTGGATCTTTTGAAAGACCTTGATTTTAAAAAGGACAAGCATCTAATAAATTTTGAGGAATTTATAGTTGAGAAAACACTTGAAAAATCCAGCAAAAAAAGATTCCCTTCTCTTAAAGATGTAACAGAACCGGAATCATGGTTCTTCAGTTTAAGAACTTTTCTGTCAAATATTAAGATCATATCAAATGAACTATCCAAAAGCGACATGGTAACACAGAGGACATTTTTTTCATTTACAAAACTTTATCACAAAGAATTACTTTTAAATCCGATCATTATTTCTCTGTTGAACGGAAAATTCGTTCCGAAGATGGACAAGATCTATCAAAAAGATATTTCTGATATAATTTCGGGAATAAAAGATAAAAAGCTTAAAAAGAATACCGGGATTCTTTACATTCTGGCCTTTAGAACCTTAAAAATAAATAATTTTATCGAACTGAACCTTAAAAAGAATAGGGAAATAAGCATTACGATCCCTCTGATACTCGCACTAAAAAAGAATGTCGACTCTATTCAGGATTTCTACAAAAGGCATTTAAAAAATTCTTTTGTTACTCCCAGATGGACAACAAAAGATATCAAAAATCTTGACAAGGCGTTCTTGGCAATGTCTCAGGAATATAAAAAAGTATATGAAACGGAATTCAGGAATTATTTTGAAAAAGATCCCGAAAAGATCAGTAAGCGTAATTTACTACTCAACATAGTAAACATTTCTGATAATGCAATTCAGGAACTTATTGAAAATGTGTCCCGGATGTACAATCCCCAATTTGAATGCTCCACAATATTTGAGAACTATGTATCAAGGAATCATAAAGCGTCCGGTTTAAAAAAAAAATTGATAAATCTTCATACAAAGATAAATGACCACTTCGATGATCCTGAAAAATTTACTCAGAGTGATATCTTTTTTGAACTTAATCATTTCATTGAAACAGACCTGAATTTTCTACTTTATAAAGACTGGAATGAATTTTTGAAACACTACGACAATCTCCAAAAGTCAGATTTTTCCACAAATTTCAAAATAAATCTTAAAGATTTTCATTTATATCTTACAAAAATTCTGGAAGAGATCGTTGACAAGAAAAATTAATTTATTTGGAGGATATTTTGGATATTGAACAAACTTTTGTAATGATCAAACCTGACGGAGTTCAAAGAATGTTGACAGGTGAGATAATTTCACGATTTGAGAAGAAGGGATTAAAAATATCTGCAATGAAAATGTTAATTATTAACAAAGATATGGCAGAAGAGCATTATTCAGAGCATAAAGGGAAACCATTTTACGAATCACTTATTAATTTTATAATTTCCGGGCCGGTAATTGCATTTATCCTTGAGGGTCCGGGGGCGATAAGCATTGTCAGAAAACTGGTTGGTGCAACAGATCCGGCAGATGCCGAGCCCGGGTCTATCCGGGGTGATCATGTTATTTTCACAACCTACAATATAATTCATTCGTCTGATTCAACTAATTCCGCCGGGCGTGAGATATCTTTATTCTTCAAAAAAGAGGAGATCTTTAATTATTCCCTTAAAATAGGAAAATATCTCTTCTCCTCCTAAATTTGTATGAAAGATGAGCGAATTTTAGTAATTCTGAACCCGGCTTCCGGTGTAGTTTCTAAAGATGTTGCAGCGTCATATATTTTTAAAAAACTTATGCAACATTTCAGAACTGTATCCTTAATTAATTCTAATTCTCCCGAAGACGGTTATGGAATAGCAAAAAATGCAAAGGATAATTTTGATATCATCGCAGTATTCGGAGGCGATGGAACCATAAATTCAATTGCATCGGCTCTGGTTGGCACAGACACGACCCTCGGCATTCTTCCCGGTGGTTCAGGTAACGGACTCGTCAGGAATCTTAATATTTCCTTATCCTGGAGGCAGGCGATGGATACTCTTATCCATGGAAAAGATAAATATATTGATATAGGGAAAATTAACAATTCTTATTTTTTCAATGTTGCTGGTGTCGGTCTTGACGGAATGATCTCAAAAAAGTACAACACAGAGACAAAATCGAGAGGGATGGCACCTTACATTTATTATGCTCTTAAAGGTTATTTTGAAATGCCTACATTTAATGTCCGGGTTGTTAGTGATGACATTGAAATTGAAGAGGAAGTTGCATTGATCGCTTTTGCAAACTTTCCACAATACGGGGGAAATGTAATAATTGCGCCCTATGCTGATCCATATGATGGCATGCTTGATATCTGTATTATTAAAAAGTTTAAGATTGTAAAAAGTGCACTTATACTCAAACGCCTTTTTAATGGAAATATTGACAAGTTTCCCTTTTATAAAACATTTAAATTTAAAAAGGTCTCAATTATATCAGAAGGGAAAAAAATCCCCTCCACTATTGATGGTGAGTATGGAGGAGAAGATAGAAATAATTTTGAAATAGAGATAGTACCGAGCAGTATTAAAATTCGAGTACCACAAAAAATGAAAATATAAAAAAATGGGAAACCAACGAATTGGTTTCCCATTTTATATACTTAATTAAATTTCTTAAATATCCGAAGTACCTTGTTCGGTTACAAGACCTATAACCTCGATCTCTGCATTTTTAATAAGGTTCATGATATCGACAACCTTACCATATTCGAGATTGATATCCGCTTTCAAAAGGACTTTACTTTCGGCTTCAGGCGAATCTTCGAGAATAGCCTGTATTTTCCCGACAAGTTCACCGACATCAATAGGCTTATTGTCAAGATAGATCGTTCCATCTTGTTTTAAAGCAACTTCAGTCATATTACCAGGTTCCGGTTGCTCCTGATAGTTCAAAGTTTCAGGCAATTTAACATTTGCCCCTTTTTGAACCATCGGAGTGATCACCATAAAGATGATCAGTAGAACCAGTAAAATATCACACAGGGGTACTACATTAGGTTCTGACTTTGCCGAACTTGACCCTGTTTCACTGCCGCCCATTTTCAGGCTCCTTTTCTTTTTAATTTAATGAAGTGATCAATAAGTTCTGATGAAGCGTTTGCCATTTCACCTGTGAAAATATCAACTTTGTTCAATAATGAGTTGAAGAACCAAACAGCTATAATCGCAACTCCGATTCCAACTCCTGTTGAAATAAGCGCTTCAGCAATACCAGCTGCAACAGTTCCGATTCCACCTGATCCTGAAATTGACATGCTCTGGAACGAATTAATGATTCCGAAAACAGTTCCGAACAATCCTACAAATGGAGCTGTAGAACCAACTGTAGCCAGTACGTTAAGTCCTCTTTTGAACTCATGTACTCCCTTGATAGTTGCCCTTTCAATTGCTCTCTTCGCAGATTCAACCTGTTCAACATAAGATGCTTTTGCATCTTCCTGGAACTTTAATTCATTCAGTCCTGCTACAAGAACTTTAGCAAGATGACTGTTTTTAAACTTAATATCTGATGCTAATTTTATTGATTCCTCAATCTTTCCTTCCTGCCAAAGTTTTCCAATCAGACGTAAAAGAGTATTTGATTGTTTTTTGGCCTTTTGATAATAAATGAGTCTTTCAACACCTACAGCTATTGTCCATACAGACATAAATAACATGATCAGAACTACCATCTTCACGAGGAAGCCCATGTGGCTCCAAAGATAAGTTAACTCAAATGACATAATATACCTCCTGTATTGTCTTTAATTATTGCCTTTGCAAATTAAATTTAATTATTACTGTAAATCTAACTGGTTTGGGTATTCCGTTAAAGATGTAAGGTTCATATACCCATTGACGAATTGCTTTAACTGCAGCTTGATTCAATAATGGATGTCCACTTACAACTCTAACATTTTTAACTCTTCCGTAAATATCTGTAACAGCCTCAAGAACAACATTGTGCTGTATTCTTGCTCTTAATGCTACCGGTGGATAAAGAGGTTTAACTTTTTTGATCAGCCTGGGTTCTTTAACTCTCGTCACAACCATGCTGTTGAAATCAGCAGATCCGGGACTCCCCAGAACTCCGCCAACAACTCCGCCTTCAACTCCGCCTTCAACTCCGCCTTCAATTCCTTCATCAAAACCGAAATCAGTGATCTCTTCTTCTTCGATCTCATCCGGAATTTCAATCGGAGCTACCAGTCTTCCTGAAAGTATCGGTTGGTTTTCAACATCTTGTTTGTCTTTCTTCTTATCGGCTTTACTTTTAGTCTTCTTCTTCGCTGCAGGTGGTGGCGGTGGTGGCGGTGGTGGTGGCGCTGATGTCATAAAGACGTTAAACACTTTAACTTCAGGCAGATTTGAATCTGCGTTCATCAAAGGAACTATTATTACTGCAAGTATAAGTAATCCATGCCCAATAAGAGATGCAGGGAGTGTCATCCACTGCTTTGTGGCCTTTTTATTTCCACTGGACTCAAATAAAGATTCACCAAACATTGTTTACCTCCCATTCTATAGGATTTCAAAACCCAATATATAATAAAAACGGTTAAAGTTCAAGTACTATTTAATTTTTTTACCCAGAAATTGTTTCTCCCAAATTTTCAACCATGCACATGATTGAAATATTGACGAATAAGTACCGGTAATAACCCCGACTATCAGTGTGAAAGAGAAAGCATGTATTACTTCTCCACCAAGAAAGAAGAGGGAAAGAACCGTTGCAAGTGTTGTACCGGACGTAACTATGGTCCTGCTTAGAGTCTGGTTTACACTTTTATCAAGTATATCTTCTGCATTATTCCGCCTCATACCCTTCAGGTTATCTCGAACCCTGTCAAAAATAACAATCGTGTCATTAAGAGAGTACCCGACAATTGTCAGGATTGCGGCAACCACTGACAAAGAAAACTCAACATTGAAGAAAAGGATGAAAGACAATGCAATGAAAATATCATGGGCAAGTGTGATAACAGCAGCTAAACCGAATATAAGCCTGAACCTGAAACCGATATAAACAAGCATCCCCATCAGTGCCCATATTGTGGCCAGGGTTGTCTGCTGCCTCAGTTTGTAACCAACTTGTGAACCTACAAAATCCACACTCAGAAAGGTGAAATTTCCGAAGTAGGTTTTTTCTCTTAAAAGGGTCATTACCCTTTTTTTCAGTCCCAGGGACTCTATGTTCTCGAATCCGGGAATAAGACCGGTAGAAGTCCCTTTCTTAAGGAGGTCTATTTTGCCGGCACTTTCAACGGCATCGTCAAGTGAAATATTACCGGAAGCGATAAAATCCGTAATTTTTTTAAGGGAACTGTTATTAAGATCTATCTTGCCGGCTGAAATATGAAGTTCTTCCTCTTCTGTCATGAATTGTTTTCTCATCATGATCGTTATCTCTTCATGACGGCTGATATCCATACCTTCTTCCTGACTCTCATTTTTTTCAAGGCTTTGGATTGTTTTTATGAAAAATTTATTTTCATCTTTGCCGACTCTGGTTATCTGAGATTTCCCCAAGCCTATATCCTGAAGAGAACTCCTGAGTTCCCCTACCGAAAAATTCTCCCTAAAACTGACCTCAACCATTGTTCCACCGGTGAAATCAACCCCGAGATTAAACCCTTTGGTATAAAAAGTAAAAATGCCAGCGATCATTACAAGGCCGGATATGCCAAAAGCTATCCACCTTTTATTCATAAATTTGAAATCAGGATCTTTTTTAAATATTCTCATTATTCAACTCCAGTTAAATACTAATTTTTTTGATCTTTCTTTTTCCCGAATAAACAAGATCAAAGATTACTCTAGAAACAAAAATCGCCGTGAACATACTCGCTATAATACCGATCATCAATGTTACTGAAAACCCCTGGATCGGGCCTGTTCCGAACTGAAACAGAAATACAGCGGCAATTATTGTTGTCAGGTTAGCATCAAAAACAGTCACGAATGCTTTTTTAAATCCGGAATCGATCGCTGACCTTGGAGCCTTTCCGGCCCTCAGATCTTCCTTTATCTTTTCAAAAACCAGAACGTTAGCATCAACTGACATACCTATAGTCAGAATAATGCCGGCAATACCGGGGACAGTAAGTGTCGCCTCGAAGTAGGCCATTACTCCCATAAGGATAATCAGATTGAATATAAGCGCAATGACTGAGTTAATTCCAGCTCCCCTGTAAAAGAACAACATAAACACCATAACCAGAATAAGACCGATAATTGACGCATAGATCCCTTTCCGGATAGAGTCAGCACCGAGGGATGGGCCGATCGTCCTTTCTTCAAGGTACTTCAAAGGCGCAGGTAACGCACCGGATCTTAATACCAGTGCCATATCGTTCACTTCTTCAATTGTATACGAACCGGTAATTATGTTGTCGTAAGAAAGCACATCGTTTATGGTTGGTGCGGTTTCGATCCTTTCATCCAGAACAACTGCCATTCTCTTCCCTATATTTGCCGAAGAAAATTTCCTGATCTTGCTTGCGCCCTGAGAATTCAGTGTGAAACTGACTGCAGGAGCACCGTAGCTGTCCTGACCTCTCTTTGCACTCTTGAGATCTTTTCCACTTATAACGGTAGATGATTTAAGTACATAATACCCTTTGTCCATCCTTCGCGGATTAGTTTTAAAAACTTTCATGCCATCAGGTAAAATACCACCCTGATCTTTTATTGCATCTTCTTCTGTTGAGAACGGACCGGATACAACTGCACGAAACTCCAGCATAGCTGTATTCTTGATAAGCCCTTTCACCCTTCCCGGATCATCGACACCAGGAAGCTGAACAAGGATCTTATCTCCACCACCAAGTCCTATCTTCTGGATAGCAGCATTTGAAACACCAAACTCATCTACCCTGTTTCTGATAGTCTCGATTGCCTGGTCTATTGAAAGGTCTCTCATCCTCATTTCAACATTCGGGATCAGAGTAAGTGTTGTCTGTGTTCCGGCAAAAACATACTCATAATCCTTGAACTCATCATCAAGGATATCCTTAACCATTCTCTCGTTATCAAGGGATATTCCATATATTTCAATTTTATTTGTCCCTAATCTTCTTACACTTTCATATTTAATGCTTGACTCTTTCAGAAGTGTCTTTAATTGTTCAATACTCTGCTCTGTCTGGATCTCAATAGCTTTGTCAGCCTGTACTTCAAGCACCAGATGCATTCCACCTTTAAGATCAAGCCCGAGGTTGATCTTCTTGTCAGGCGGATAAAGCATCAGTATAGAGGATCCTATCACCAACACTATTAATCCGATCTTCCACATATTTGTATTATTCATTTTCTCCTCCAGAAATTAAGGATTTATAAAAACCGGGATCTATTTTCCTTCTCAGGATTTCGGAGCCTCTCCACCTGCCGGGATCACAGCTGAAATAGACGTTTTCGTTATCTGTATCTTATTGTTCTTACCAATCTCTATTTCGATCCTGTCTTCCAATACACGGGTTACAGTTCCGAATATACCGCCGGCGGTTACGATTCTTTCTCCACCTTTCAATGATCCGATCAGTTCCTGGTGTCTTTTTTGCTTTTTCCTTGAAGGCATTATGATCAGGAAATAAAAGATCACAAAAATTATTACAAAAGGTATTAAAGCGCTAATCATACTTGGTTGTTGTCCAGCATCACCTGCTGCAGCTTGTCCGTATAAAAACATGGTCATTCTCCTTTATTATATTTAAACAAGAATTTATCTCTAAATTCCAAGAATTTATCAGAATCAATAGAATATCTTATTTTTTGCATAAAATCAAGATAGAACCGGAGGTTGTGAATGGAGTTGAGGATAGAAGAATTGATCTCTCTGGAGATATACAGATGTCTCAGATATGCCCTTGAGAAATTTTTGCATGTATAGCATCCACAGTCTTTATCAAGCGGACTAAGATCAAGTTTGTGTTTTTCATTCTTTATCGATACTTTGCCTGACCAGGTAAAAAGAGACCCATTCCTTGCATTTCTTGTAGGCATTACACAGTCGAACATATCGATCCCCTTTTCAACCGCAAAAAGGATCTCTTCCGGCGTTCCTGACCCCATCAGGTAATGGGGCTTTTGAGGGTCCATCGCAGGGACAATATGTGAGATTATCCTTAAAAAATCTTCCCTGCTCTCACCTACACTGAGGCCTCCCACAGCATAACCATCAAATCCTATCCGGGTCAACTTTTCCAGAGATTCACTTCTCATATCTTCATTCAGGCCACCCTGGATGATCCCGAACTGCATATTTTCCCTTTTTCCAACCTCGAGGAACCGCTCCCTCGCTCTTCGGGCCCACAACGTTGTTATATCGAGTGCAAATTTGTCCTCTTTATGACTCGAAGGATTCGGGGCAAAATTATCAAGGACCATCTGAATATCCGAGTCCAGGATGTTCTGGATATCAACAACTGATTCAGGCGTCAGAAAGAACTTTGAACCATCAAGATGGGATTTGAATTCAACTCCTTTTTCTTCCACTTTCGAATTCCCCTGCAGAGAAAATATCTGAAACCCGCCACTATCTGTTAATATTGGTTTTTTCCAGGAAATGAACTTATGGAGAGATCCGGCCTTTTTTATCACCTCCATCCCAGGACGGAGGAAAAGGTGGTAGGTATTCCCGAGAATTATCGAGGCACCGATACTGTTCAGAACTTCTTCCGTAACCCCTTTAACGGCTCCTGCCGTTCCCACCGGCATAAATACCGGTGTTTCTATATCACCCATTTTTGTAGACAATACGCCGGTCCTTGCTCCTGCCCCACCATTATCTTCATTCTTTAACTTAAACATTATGATCCCCGCCTGAAACATTTTTAAAAATCTCTTCTGCAATACTCTCAGGTTCTGCATACTCTCCAGAAACCTTTCTGTACTCACCTCCGGTCAGGGAGGATGGAGAAACCATTGAAAAATTCACATCCGGGAACTCACTCTCATTGGAAATTGTAAGAAGCTGAAGCCCTGCTTTGGCAATGGCATGTGGAAGAATCTTCCTGTACGGTCTGATTTCTCCAACACCTTCAAACCCTATATTGACAACAGAATGAAGATTCCCTGATCTCAGAAGAAATGAAGTTATCTCATTTGCCACTATCAGATTACCATGAAGATCAGAATTCAGGTCTGAGGATGTGATATCCCCGGTGCTCTTGTAAGTTATGGGGCCATAATTGTTTATTAACGCTGTACATTGCATCAATTTTTCCTTGTTGTGCTCAATAAACATTCTTGTCTCTTCCAAAGTGGAAAAATCTCCACGAAGCCACTCACATTCACCGGAAAAAGCACCACGATTATTATAATAATGTGCAAATACAAACCACCCGTTATCGGTAAATTTTTCAACAAGACTTCTACCCAGAAGCCCGGAGGCTCCGGTTATCAACACTTTATTCATGTTTTTCACACAATATATCCAATCCTGCCTGTTTTAACTCCCCGTCCTTGCCAGGAACAGCCTGAATGTGTTATCCATCAACATTGCCACCGTCATAAGCCCGACACCTCCTGGAACAGGAGTGTAAAAAGATGATTTTTCAAATGCAGCAGGATGTATATCTCCTGTTATTGCATATCCTTTTTTTTCAAACTTTTCGATCTCCTTTGAAGTACAGAACTCTTCTGCTGCTTCACGGGTATCGACCCTGTTTATCCCGACATCGATAAGAATTGATCCATCCTTTACCATATCAGCCTTCACAAAACCGGGGATCCCAATGGCCGACACGATCAGGTCTGCCCGGGAAAGTATTTCCGGTATATTTTTTGTTCTCGAATGGCAGATGGTCACAGTAGCATTTCTATTGGTCAGCATACTTGCCATAGGCTTCCCGACAATATAACTCCGACCCAGAACCACACAATTCATTCCGGTTACATCAACATTATATTCATCAAGCATTCTGACAATACCGGAGGGAGTGCATGGATATATGTTTGTCCTTCCCAGCATTATTTTCCCCAGATTGACCGGGTGAAACCTGTCAACATCCTTTTCCGGATCTATCATGTCAAGGTATTTCCATGTGTCGAATTTTTCCGGTAGAGGAAGCTGCACGAGGATACCATCGATCTTATCATCTATGTTAAGTTTAGCAATTACTGAGGTCAACTCCTCATCTGACACAGAGCTGTTCGACTCAATAACCTCTGAATGAAAGCCGAGCTTTCTTGCTTTCCTCTCTTTGCTTCTAACATAGATAGCCGATGCAGGATCGTCTCCGACTATAACAACTGCAAGGCCTGGAGGCCTCCCCGCTTTTTCAATAATAATTGACGATTCGTTTTTTATATTTTCAAGAACCTTCGCAGAAACTATCTTCCCATCAAGTATTTCCATTTTTCCTCCAGATTAACACAAACAAATCCTATTATAACACCGGCAGAGAAGAGTTTAAATAAATTAAATAACCGGGGATCAATCCAGCATATGAGTTATCAGTCCTGACCTTAATTTCGGTTCGAACCATGTGCATTTTGGAGGCATGATATTTCCGGAATCTGCAACATCAAACAACTCTTCTATAGAGGTCGGGAAAAGCGAGAATGCTACCTTGAATTTTTTATTATCCACCAGCTTCTCAAGCTCTCCGGTCCCACGTATTCCGCCTACGAAATCGACACGCTTATCAGTTCTTGGGTTTGAGATCCCCCAGACATGGTCAAGCACATTATTCTGCAGGATAGCTGCATCGAGAGAGTCAACAGGATGTTTTGCATCATAACTCTCCGGTCTCGCTTTTAGAAGATACCATTTCCCATCAATATACATACAGAATTCCTTTTTATTTTCCGGTTCCTTAAGTTCAGTCTCTTGGTAACTGAATTTATCAGAAAGTTTCAAAAATATCTCAGCTTTGCACATACCATTGAAATCTTTAAGGACCCTGTTGTAAGGGAGTATCTTCATCTGGTTGTGAGGGAAGATCACAGAAAGGAAAAAATTGTACTCTTCATCACCGGTATGAGCAGAATTATCTTTTTCTCTCTCAAGTTTAATGTTGGTCCCCGAAGCAGAACGGTGATGTCCGTCCGCAACATAGAGAAATTCAATTTTCTCAAAAGCATTCTTAATAGAATCTATAATCGCTTTGTCTTTCACCAGGTAAAGAATATGATGAACATCATCGTCAGTTGTGAAATCGTATTCCGGTTCGGACTCCATACATTTGTTCATTAATTCCGTTATATTTTCTTCATCCTTGAAGGTCAGAAATACAGGTCCGGTATTAGCATTCAGGGTTCTGATGTGGCGCATTCTGTCTTTCTCTTTATCTTCCCTGGTCAATTCGTGTTTTTTTATTTTATCATCGATATAATCCTGAGCAGAAGCACCGGCAACGAGTCCGGTCTGAGTATGCCCCATCCACTCCTGCTGATAGATGTAAAAATATCTTTCACTATCCTGGACAAGAACCCCTTCTTTGATAAATCTCGAAAAGTTCTCAGCAGCTTTATCATAGACCTCATCAGAATAGTGGTCGATATCTGCCGGAAGATCTATCTCAGGCTTAACAACATGAAGAAAAGAATATTCATTTCCTGAGGCAAAAGCCCTTGCTTCCTCGGAATTCAAAACATCATAAGGCGGGGATGCAACTTTCTCTGCTAACTCTTTTGTTGGTCTGACACCTTTGAAAGGTTCTACTCTGGCCATATTTCCTCCAAGGGACAATTATAATCAAACATTATGAAGTGTCAATATATTTTTCCTGTCCGGGGACTATTAAATTTCTGTTTTTTGTAACATGGCCATAAATATGCTTTCCAACTCTATATTTTCATCACTTCCTTTAATAACTTTAACCTTTTTTCTTCAGCTCTGTCTTTAATCTTTCATTTTCGTTATATAACTCTTCCATCCTCAACTCCCTTTCTACCGTTGCATCGTAGAAACGCTGAAGATCGGACATCTTCTCCTTCAGGTCTTTCGTCTTCTTCTCAACTTCGAACTCCAAACCTTCTTTCAGTCTGATGATCTCATCTTCAGCCTTCTTCCGCTCTGAAATATCACGTGCAACTCCAAGCACAACAGTTCTGCCTTCGATCTTAACGGGGAAATTGCTGATTTCCAGAGATATCTGGCTACCGTCTTTCCGATTCATTATAAATTCATCCGGCCCGGTTTTTTTACTCATCACATTTTTCGCAAGATTTTTTATTGCTTTTGGGATATCTTTTTTTGACAAGATCTTGAGATCTAAAAAATTTTTCCCGATTATTTCTTCCCTTTTATAACCGATCAGTTCCTCTGCGGCTTTGTTCCCGTCAAGAAAATTTCCTTTGAGATCATTCAGATATATAGCATCCGGAGCAAATTCAAATATTATCTTTAATCTTTCTTCTGAGCTTTTCAGATCATCCTCTATCTGCTTTCGGACTGTGATATCAGTGAGAATACCATCTGCATACAACTCGCCTTCTCTTTTGTAGGTATTTACTGATCTGTCATGCACCCAGATCCACTTTTCATCTTTTCTTTTTATACGGTACTCACAATTGAACAAACTTCCATCTTCAAATAATCTATTAAAACTTCTTTTCACATTATCAAAATCTTCAGGATGTATTCTCCCAAACGAAATGCTGCTACTATTCTCATAAATTTCTTCCGACGTATAACCAAGTAATTCTTCAATTGTCGAGCTGATAAAAGTTGTTTCCCCGGTATAATCCGCTGTCCATAAGACATCCGGAATGTTCTCTATAATTCTGCGATATTGTTCTTCGGATTCCTTAAGTTTTTTTGTTTTTTTCTCGCTGTTTTTTTTAATTTTCATTGGTTTTCTTTCCTTTTAATAACAAAAAAAAATCAAACTTCTCATTACCCCTTTTTCTTCAGTTCGGCCTTGAGCTTTTCATTCTCATTGAACAACTCTTCCATCCTCAATTCCCTTTCTACCGTTGCATCAAAAAAGCGCTGAAGATCTCCTATCTTCTCCTTCAGTTCTTTTGTCTTTTCCTCAACCTGGACCTCAAGACCATCCTTTAATTTTAGTATCTCCTCTTCAGCTCGCTTCCGCTCATTAATGTCAATCCCGATACCTATTTGGGTCCCATCATCCAGTCGAATGTTTGACCATTCTGAATTAATTGTTTTCCCGGATTTTGATTGTACTTGGAACTCCTGCCATTCATTACTTGCTTTTTCCATGTATTCCAAAGCTTGTTTACGGTAATCAGGATCAGGATATACTTTTTCCATCATGTCCATATTTTGAACTTCTTCTGTTTTCCAGCCAATTATTTTTTCAAATTCCTTATTTAAATACAACATATCAGCTTTGGGGTTATAACGAGTAAGCATTACAGGAATATTATCAATTATGGCCTTGAACAAGATTCTCTCTTTTGATAATTCTTCCTCTGCTTTTCTCATCTCGGTCTGGTCCTCAAAAATGGCAATCACTTCTCCCGAGTCCAATCTGTAAACATAATTTTTAAAATATCCATTCAATTCCTCATCTTCATAGAATTTCTCCGAGTGAATCTCCGGTTTTCCAGTCTTCCAGACTCGCCTGAACACATCAACCAGCCCGAATTTTTCGATGTTCGGTCTAACCTCATATATGCTTTTTCCCAGTATTTTGGATCTTTTAACATTAGCTATTTGTTCTCCGGATTTATTAATGCCTTTAAAAATGAAGTCTTTTCCACCATCAACAACCTCATAGATGCAGACACCATTACTCATATTATTGAATAATTCTTTGAAGCGTACTTCACTTTCAACTAAGGTTTCTTCGGCCTTCTTACGCTCAGTGATATCATATGCCGAGCCCTGTGTTCCAATGATATTTTTATCCTTGTCGTAAAGAGGGATAGCATTGAATATCAAGTTAATATTTGACCCTTTTTTTGAAATGTATGTCGAGGGATAACCCTTTACAAATCCACCTTCAAGATGTTTTGAAAATTCTTCTCTATTTGTCTCAACCTCCTCTTTTAGAGTAAAATCAGTAAATGGTTTTCCAAACATTTCACTCAGTTTGTATCCGGTAACCTCCTCCCAGGCAGGATTTAGATAAATGAATCTGCCTTCGGCATCACATTCCCAAATAAGATCTTGAGAAGTTTCTACATAATTACGGAATTTATCTTCACTTTCTTTCAGGGCTTCCTCCGCTATCTTCCGCTCAGTGATATCGACCGACCTTCCCTGAAAACCAATAATTTGTCCCTCACTATCCTGTAAAAGATTGGAAGTTATCTCAACGTCTATGACAGTACCGTCCTTCCGAATTTGTTTTACTTCAAATTTTTCCTGACTGGACTCTTCTGCATTAAATTTGGAAATTGATTTTTCAGCAGCAGCCTGAATAGTATTTAATCCTTCCGGCATTGTAAAAACAGATGGATTCAGATCTGCAAATTCATCAGGAGTGTACCCGAGTAAATTGTAGATCGCACTATTAACGAACTTTATATTGAAATCAATATCTGTTGTCCAGATAATATCCAATGTGTTTGTAGCTAAGAGCCTGTATTTCTCTTCGCTTTCCGACAAGGCTTCTTCTGATTTCTTCCTCTCTGAAATATCACGTGCAATGCCAAGGATAACAATTTTATTATCTATCTTAACCGGGAAATTGCTCACTTCTACGGAGATCTGACTACCATCTTTACGATTCATAAGAAATTCATCAGGGCCTGTTCTTTTGCCCAGCACATTTTTTGCAAGATTTTTTATAGCCGTTGGTAAATCTTTCACAGACAATATTTTGAGATTCAAAAAGTTTCTTCCGATCAGTTCTTCTTTCTTGTAACCTAGCAATTCTTCTGCTGTCCTGTTTCCGTCAAGAAAATTTCCTTTGAGATCATTCAGATATATAGCATCCGGAGCAAATTCAAATATTATCTTTAATCTTTCTTCCGAGCTTTTAAGGTCCTCCTCAGTTTTTTTCTGATTAGTAATGTCTCTTGTAACGGCAAGAAGCTGGTCCCCGATAATATTTACAGTACTTTGCATGAACCGCCAGTTTCCGGACTTGTTTTTAAAACGGAATTCAATTGTTTCACTAACACGTATTTCTTTTTTAAATAAGATCTTCTTAGTTTTTAACTTTATATATTTCTTCAAAAGAGGAAATAGAACCATTTTGTCATCAGGATGTACAAAATCGAAGAAAGATCTCCCAATCATATCTTCAGGATCATATCCGAGAAGAGATTTTACCGAAGGATTTATATAAACATAGACCGCTTTCAAATCAAATGTCGTAAGTGAAATATTATCACTCGTGTTCTCTGTGATCAGGCGGAGCTGCTCTTCTGATCTGCGAAGCGCTTCCAGATCACCATTGTTTTTATCTCTCATTTTTTTTCTTTAATTCCTTTTTCAGTTTTTCATTTTCATCATACAATTCCTTCATCCTTAATTCCCTGTCAATTGTTGCATTATAAAAACGTTCCAGATGACCAATTTTCTCTTTTAACTCGATTGTCTTCTCTCCAACTTCTTTCTCCAGTCCGTCTTTCAACTTCAGGATCTCAGCCTCAGCTGCCTTTCTGGCAGTAATGTCCATAAGTGATCCAACAATAGCCGTGGTCTTCCCATTCTCCACCAGGGGAAATTCCCGCACTTCAACATTTATCTTTCTGCCATCTTTTCTGACTAACTCTAATTCATAGGGGGGCTGCCTCCTGCATGTCTCTATTGCTCTGACAGTATGTTGGAATCCTGAAGCATTCATAGGATTTTCTGTAGCCAATTCTGTCCACTTCACCTTTGCTTCCGCAACAGTATAGCCCAGCATCTCCTTCACCTGCGGGCTCAGATACCTGAGTTTATGATCAGGCGTATGGGCATAATAGAGGCTTGTGCTGTTCTCAAAAATATTTCTCAGTTGAGCATCACTTTCCCGTAGTTTCTCTTCAGCTCTCTTTCTGTCAGTGATATCAACTGAACTTCCCTGATAACCAACAAATTTTCCCTCTTCATCAATATATGGATTTACTCTGATCTCAACATCTATTATCGCCCCGTCCTTCCGGATCTGCTGTATTTCGAACCTGGATCGAATATTATTCCCTTCTTTGAATTCAACACATATTTTTTCGGCTTCATTTCTAACGACCTTCATACTTTCTGATGTTGTAAAAACATCAGCATTCAAACCGATGAATTCATCAGATGTGTAACCCAGCAAATTGAAAACTGCATCGTTAATGAATATCACATTAAACTCCAGATCATTTGTCCAGATAGTGTCTAATGTATTTGTTGCCATCAGCCGGTATCTCTCTTCACTCTCCTTCAACTTTTCCTCCGCTTGTTTGCTCTCAGTAATATCTTCTCCGATAGAGATCAGCAAGTGATTCTCCTCATCTCCTTCATACATCCCTGTTGACTGCCAGGAAATGATCCTCTGGTCTCCGTTTTTTGTCAGAATTGGATTTTCATATGTATGATAGTTCACTCCCCATGCCTCATCCCATACACCGATCATTTCATCTGCTATATCAGAAGGGAAAAACATATGAAACCAGTCCTTATCGATCATCTCTGTTTTCTGATATCCTGTTATTTTTTCTGCACCTTCATTGAACAATTGTATCTTGTGGTTTTTATCCAGACCAACAATTATCGCATTGCTTGTATTGATAATAGACTCAGAAAAATCCCTTTGCCTTTTCAGGATATCTTCATCCTGTTTCCTTTCAGTGATATCTCTGTAGACAACACATACAGCTGAAACACTGCCATCGGATTTGAAGATTGGAGTGAGGATCGACTCTGAATACAGGAGGCTCTCCTGCATTGTTGTCTTATCCTGGAATTCCAGAACTTTTGCTGTTTCGAATACCTGATCGATACGGCCCATCCACAAATGCATGAAGTCCGGAATATGTCCAAGTCCGTCCCGGATGTTTTTCCCTATCACCTTGTCCGGAGTAGTCCCCACATGATCGATCGCAGCCCGGTTCGCATAAAGATAATTATAATCTTTGTCCCAGATCAGGATACAATCCTTTGCAGATTCAAATGCAGCCTTGAATCGTGCGTCACTCTCCCAGAGCTTATCTTTTAATTGATTACTTTTTTTGTCATTCATTTGTGCCCTCTGTTTTTAAAGATATTATTTTTAAATCCGGGTTACATATTTTGATTGCACCAAGCCCGACATGGGCACCGAAACAGAGACTATCCAACCTAAAACGCTGAATATTCATTAGAGTCCTATTTAGATCTGTAAATCAGCTATGTATAAATAATAAAGAAATGAAATTATATTTTCAACTATTTCAAGAACACAATTTATCGGATCAGCACCAGAATGGGGTCAGGTCTTTGATTTTAGTATTTTTTTTGCTTCATCATATTTCTTTATAATCAAACTTATCGTAGTGTAATGTAAATTCAGATAATCAGCAATTTCTTTTTGGGAGTAATTATTTTTATAATAAGCATAGCAAATCATATCATTCCTTTCTTTTCCTGATCTCATCCCTTTTTGA
The DNA here is from genome assembly GCA_002299555.1 of Candidatus Aminicenantes bacterium UBA647. Lineage (GTDB taxonomy): Bacteria > Acidobacteriota > Aminicenantia > UBA2199 > UBA2199 > UBA647. The sequence continues at coordinate 11,610 of DBOL01000094.1, read as the reverse complement.
AAAATCTCATCTAGGGAAGGGGCAAATGAAAGTTTTTGATTCTTGGGGATTTCCTTTGATCTCAAATTGTTTTTTACATTTAAATTGCCTTTCAATTCTTTAATGAAATTTTCTCCACCTAAAATAATCTGCCCAAACACATCATCCTGTGGGAATTTCACATTCCTCCCAGAATTAACAAAATCTTTATAATTCTTTGCTGCAACTCTCTTATTATCTCCAAATTGGTTTAATATGCATTCAGTTGTTAAGAATTCCGGCTTTTCTAACTCTAATAGAGTAAAGAGATAATTGCTCCATTTCCATTCATTCGGATTTTTTACAATACCAGCTCTTACAGGATTCAAAACTATATATCTACTAAGTTCCAACAAATAGTTTTCTTTATCCACTAAAATTGATTTGTATCTTCCCTGGAAAAGATGTCCCACTCTGTTATGTTTTTTATTGTAATATTGTGAATAAATACTATTAAGCTGCATCATAATTTTTGATAAATTTCCAAGCGGTGTTTCGAGCAAAAGATGATAGTGATTGTTCATGAGACAATATGAGTGTAATGTGCATTTATGCCTCTCAACTATTCTCATAATGATATCGAGAAAACCAATCCGATCATCATCGCCGGAAAATATTTCTTTTTTCTCATTACCTCTTGAAGTAATGTGATACAAAGCTCCAGGATATTCTATTCTTAGTGGTCTTGCCATACATTAGATATAGTATAAAAAACACTAAAATAAAAGACCTGACCCCACAAATAAAATTTTAGAAATTCAAAGAAATTTATGTGATAATTAAGCAAATGGAATATATCCTATCGTTGGGGAGTAATATAGGGGACAGGTACCAATTTATAAAAAAAGGAGTTAAATTCTTGGCCGGGTTAGGAACGATCGTTACCGGATCTTCGATCTACGAGACAAGTGCCGTAGGGATGGGAGATCATGCCGATAAGTTTCTTAATTCAGTTCTGATACTGGGATCAGATATAAAACCTGATGACATGCTCCAGGCAATAAAGCTATTTGAGCAGGATACGGGAAGGGATTCTGGAAACTCTCATATGCTGCCTAGAAAGATAGATATTGATATTCTCTTTGCCGATGACCTCATCATCAACACTTCAACTCTTACCATTCCTCATATGGAGATCATGAACCGGAAGTTTATTCTGGAACCCTTGAACGAAATAATCCCGGATTATGAACATCCGGTTTCAGGGAAAACAATAAAAAAAATTCTGAAAGATCTTATCTCTGATGAAAAGGTAAACCTTTATAAGTTGCAGGACCCGGAAAAAATTTAAAACACTATTTCGAGAAAATCCTCCTCAAGTGTCACTTTCGGATTTTCTATTATCCTCCCGATCTCTTTTCCATCTTTAAAAAAAACAAAAGTCGGAATTCTTTCAACCTTCAAATTTTCAAAATAATATTTTTCACCAGGCTTCTTCCTCTGTACGACATAATAATTCACTTTAATACCTGTATCTCCGATCTCATCAAGAATTCTCTGGAACGGAGGAACATTATTTTCCGAATCCCCGCACCAGAAGGCAAAATATATATTAATGGAGCCTACTTTACTTATTTTTGAACTTAATACTTCAATGATCCCCGGATCGAACTGATATTCCTCATATATCTGTTTCCACATTGGTTTTTCAAAAACCAAATTCCTTTCCAGTCTCTCTGATGAGATCAGAAGAACAGGTAACAACAATAGCAATATAATAAATTTTCTATTCATAGCATTTTGACATTGTGAACTATGAGTTTCACTGTCCCTTTTTTGCCAAGCGAAATAACAGATCCATCCTCTAACACCTGATCAGTGATCTTAATCCCGTTCAGATAAATCCCGTTAGTTGAATTGTGATCAATTATCTTAAGTTTGTTCCCCGCCCGGTAGAAAGAACAATGGAGCTTTGAAATGATCGGTTCAGCTATAATGATCCCTACCTTAGAGGGATCCCGTCCTACACTTATACCTTGATCAGAGACTCTGTAAGAAGATATTTTTTCTCCGCTAACAAGTACATCTATCTCATTAAAGACAGCTTTTTTCTCGGAAACGTCAGAAGGCTTCTCACGTGAAATATTTTCGACCATGGTCTCTTCCGGAAATGAAGGAGGTGTATCGCCTTTGAAGAAATCTTTTTTCCTTTGATATTGTGGTTCAAACTTCTTTTTTTTGGAAAACCTTTCAAAAAATTTTTTGAACATGATTATTCCCCTAAGATATATTTATTGATAAAATCCGAAATGAACTTCTCCCCTTTCCTACTTTTTCTCCGTAAAATTAACACATGCTTTTTTACCTTTCCTTTGACATAGAAAGAGATCTCTATTCCAAAGTTTCCCTTTCTCTTTTTAACAGTTCTTATAGTATCTGATGTCACTGCAAAACTATGTAAACGCTTTGTGACAGAATTGAAAATTATAAGATCTTTTTTCAGAATGATCTGACCCGAACACCCTTTGTTAAAAAAGCCATGTCGATGATAGAATCTCAGGACAACAGATCCCCCCTTATCAACAGAACTCTTCCAATAATCTTCTGCTTCCGGGAATTTCCCCTGAATAAATTTGATCCGGCCTGCAATCGAGTAAAGATCCGGGTTTTTTACACCCGATTCAATAAGTTTGAATATACTTGCCTCCGCTTCCTTAAAATTCTTTTGCTCAACGAGTGTTCTCAACCTTATTAACTCTGCTTCTACGTTGACATCAGTCAGGATGTCAGTTGATATTAAAGTATCTTTCTCTTCGACATCTTTCTTTGCAACCGCGCTATCCGGTTTCTGCTCATTTATGATCTCTTTATTTTCCGGTTTTTTTTCAACATATTTGACAGGTTTTTTTATTTTTTTATCAAACTTCTTTACAAGTTTTTTCTCAGGAGGATTTTCTGCCACTTTTTCTCCGGGAAGCTTACTCTCAACGACCTCCTCTTTTGATTGTTCTGTATTTTCCTCACTTTTAATATCATTACTAATTTCTTCAGAAAGAACAGGATCTTGTTTCTCGATCACCGCCGTAGTCTCCAGCTCGGAACTTATTGGAGGAGGTGTTTTTTCTTTCAGGACAAGGAAATAAAAAGCCGCTCCGGCAAGACAGGCAAATAGAGCTAACAGAGTCCCCAGAAGAAGCTTTTTCCCTCTTTTCCCGGTTGTCCCAATCATCTCTATTTTAGTATGTTTATTATTTCTTCCATTCGAAATAACGGTTTCAGATATTCTATCTTCTATCTCCTCAATTGCCGCCAGCATCTCTGTCGCAGACTGAAATCTCTTCTCAGGTTTTTTCTGTAAAGCTTTCAGGATGAATTTTTCTATTTTTGATCCTATCTCAGGATTGAAGATCGAAGGCCTTGGAGGTGGGGTCTCAAGGTGAGCTTTCTGCACTTGAAAATCCGAATTTGTTTCTGAATCGAAAGGCACTTTCCCTGTCACCATCTCAAAGAAGGTTATCCCGACCGAGTAAAGGTCAGAACGGAAATCCACATTCTTCCCCACAATCTGTTCCGGTGGTGTATACCAGGGAGTCCCAAGCAACATCCCCGTCTTTGTAAGCCCCTGCTTCCCGAATACCTTGGCGATCCCGAAATCAGAGAGTTTTATCCGGTTATCATTATTAATAAGTATATTTGCAGGTTTTATATCACGATGAATTATATTTCTTGAATGGGAATATTCCAAAGCCTTCAGGATCTGCTTTAAATAATATATCGCATCGCTTATAGATAGAATATTCTGTTCCCTGAGAAGGACCTTCAAATTCTTACCATCAATATATTCCATTGCGATAACATTCTCTTCATCGATCTTATTAAAACTGAAAACGGTCACAATGTTAGGGTGATTCATCTGCCCCTGGGTCATCGCCTCTACTTTAAACCTTTCCATCAGTTCGAAATTACTTGCAAGTTCTGAGTGTATGACCTTGAGAGCAACTTCACGATCTAGCATTGTGTCGATAGCGTAATAGATCGTTCCCATACCACCACGACCGATCTCTGCTTTTATCTTGAAATCACCTTTTGTCTGCCCGACTTTTATCATTATTTTACCAACATTTTATAAATTTTTTTTTCATCATCAATAGCAACAAGTCCATTTGACGCTTTATCAAAATAAATGCTTTCCAGGCTGATTCGTGAATCTCCGAATCTGTAAGTATTCCTGAAGAGAACATCTCCATTCTGTACGGCAATAAATTCATCTTTTGAGAATATTAACGAGATCGAATCTGAAGTTTTGACCATCAGTGTATTTTCACCGATAAACTTCCGTATACTTTCACTGTCAACAATTCCAGGTGACTGTCTCACAAGGTCAAGTTTCTCCTTCTCTTCAAATCCCAGAGATTTGAACCTGATCTCCTTCAGATCACTTGAAAATGCAGGGACTTTCTCTTTTCTTAATAACAACGAACCGAATATTAAGAGTACCATAAAAAGTAATGATATCATCACAAACAGAGACCTGCCTTTTTTTCCCCGGGGAACTTTAATCGGCTCAGTACTATGCTTTTTTTTCCCTCCGATCTCAACCACAATAACAGAAATATTATCAAGGCCGCCATTTTTGTTGCTCAGAGTTATCAATTCATCAACTGCTTTCTCAGGAGGATAGGATTGACAATACTCTTTTATAGCATCATCAGTAACCATATCTGTAAGGCCGTCGGAACAGATCAAATATATATCATTTTTCTTTACGTCAAGGTCTACTATCTCTTCAGGATGAAAAGTTTCTCTTGCTCCAAGGGACATATACAATATGTTCTTCTGAGGATGCCTTCTTGCTTCCTCCGGTGTTATTCTCCCTTCTGAAACCATCTTTTCAACAAAAGTATGGTCAGTTGTGATCCTTCTGATCTTATCTTCTCTGACAAGATATATCCTTGAGTCACCGATGTGAACTATGTTCAATTTAGAATCAGATATAAGAAGAGCACTGAAGGTTGTCCCCATTCCCCTTTTATCAAGATCAGTAGAAGCTTTTGTCAGGACAGCGGAATTTGATCTGTTTATCGATTCAAGCAGTGATTCAGGAATTGAAGTACCCTTCTTCCTGGTCATTTTATAATATTTTACAAAGGTTTCAACTCCAAGTTTTGAAGCTACATTTCCGGCCTGATGCCCACCCATACCATCAGCAACAACAAAAAGGTGTTCATCTTCAGCTATTTTTTTTGTTGCCAGGAAATCTTCATTATTGTCACGGACTTTGCCTATATCAGATTTTCCGTATGAAATTATCTCCATTTTGCCCTGTTTTTTGATCTAAACTTACCTCTCATTGAAAATCTTTATCATACAGGCTTTTTTTTGTCAAACTCGCTTCTGTATTATATTTCCCCGATATCAGGGGAGAAATCTTATCACTTTTTGGCTGAAAGATATTTTATCCGGGGACAATTCAAATTCATCATTAAATATAACTTCCATGACCAGTTCTCCGATCCCGTTCAGGTCAGCCTCATCTGAATATGAGAACAGATAATCAATATTCTCGATTGCATCCAGTATTTCCAACCTCTCTTCAAGAGGTGTGTATTTTCCGTCAGACTTAACAGCAACGATCAGGATATCATTTCGACCCTTTGCAAATTCGAAGAGTTCTATATGATAAGGTTGCAGGAAATCAAAAACACCTCCGGTCAGAACAACCTTCTTTTCAGAAATTTTCCCGACCTGATCCATCAGCGTTTGAATATCAAGTGTTTTTTGGGGATCGTGATTATAAGACATTATTTTTTAAGCTTGATCTTAATGTTATCTGAGAAATCCCACTCATGAGAAACTCGGACTATTCCTATATCCCTGTGTCTTGATATCACTTTGAAAGTATATAGAAAGTGGTGATAATCAAAAGGGAATCCATCTCTTTTGTGAACGGCCAGATTCAAAAAATAAGTTCCGTTCACAAGGTTAAGAGAAGGTATATTTACCCTCACCTTTCCCTTTCCTGAAATTTCAGTTGATTTGAAATTCTCTATATGGGTATTTGAACCATAACAATTCACTCCTTCATAATTCATAATACCTAATCCAAAAACAAAATCCTTCTCTCTTTTTTTCGCATTAACATCAAACTCGATACTAAGAGGTTCATCATATGAGAAAACATATTTTTCATTCCCTTTAACATCCCTCATTTTTACATTTGTTATCTCAACTTCCCTGCTTCCCCACCTCTTCTCTTTATCCAGGCTCCCTTCTGCTTCCTTATTCTGGTGATCAGCAGAAGCTTTTACTTCATCTTTTTTGCCAATGTATTCAAGATAAGCATCAGTGATCCTCTTCGGATACCCCTGCTTGAATATTTTCCCATCCTTTATCCAGATTACTTTGTCACTTATCCTCTCAACAGTTCCAAGATCATGTGAAACAAAGATTATTGTTTTCCCCTTTCTTTTAAACTCATTTATCTTATCAAGACATTTCGGGACAAAAGAAGCATCTCCAACGGCAAGGACCTCATCGATCAGTAGAATATCAGGGTTAACATTTATCGCAATTGAAAATCCCAGCCTCATATACATTCCTGAAGAGTAGGTCTTGACCGGATTATCGATAAAATCCTCAAGTTCAGCAAACTTAATTATATCATCCAGTTTTTCTTCAATTTTCTTTTTTGAAAGTCCGAGAATACTTCCATTTATAAAAATATTTTCACGCCCGGAGATCTCCGGATGGAAACCGGCCCCCAGCTCTATGAGAGCACTTATCCGGCCTTCAGTTATGACCTCTCCTTTAGAGGGCTTTGATATTCCTGCAAGTATTTTCAACAAAGTACTCTTGCCTGAACCGTTCTCCCCGATTATACTCAGGGTCTTCCCTTTCTTCACTTCAAAGCTAACACCTCTTAAAGCTGCAAACACCTCATCACTTTGAAGATCCGAGAACAATGTTTTGCTTAGGAAAGCACTTTTTAATGTAAGAAATTTATGTTTATTAGCAAACTTTTTATAAAACTTGTGAAGATCTTTTACAATAATAGATCCCATATCAGACCTCTTCTACAAAAGTATCGCGTAATTTATCAAATAATTTATATCCGAAATAGAACAATATCAGACCAACGATCAATGTTACAAAGAGTTTTTTATAGTGGGGAAGGGACCCGTAAAAAAACAGGTATTGGTAGGATTCGACAATATGGGTCATCGGGTTGAGAGAGAGAAACAATTTAAGGAATTTTGAGTTCTGGATCGGTTCGAAAGAGAAAGGGTAAATTATCGGAGTAACAAAAAACCACAAAGTTATAAGATTTACCAATATATCTTTGATGTCACGAAAATGAACTGTGAGTGCTGAAATGAAAAATCCCAGCCCCATCGTGAACACGAACTGAACAAACATTGCAACAGGGAGAAAGAAAACCCACCAGCTCAAAGACTTCCCGAGAATCAGAAACGCAAGGATAAGAACCGGAACACCGAGAATAAAATGTACCATATTAGTTATTACAACCATCATCGGAAGTATCTCTACGGGAAAATTGATCTTCTTTATAAGGGAGCCATGAGCAATAAGTACATTTGCTGATTCAAGTATGGAAGAGGAGAACCACGTCCAGGGAAGAATACCTGTAAAGAAAAAGACCGAATAGTATATCGACTTCTCCATCTCAGCATACTTCGGTTGGAAAATAAGCCCGAAAACTATCGAATATACAGTAACAAGGAGAATAGGGTTCATAAAACTCCAGAAAAATCCAAGAACAGTTCCTCTGTATTTAGCTTTCAGTTCTCTGGAGACCATAACAAAAAGCAACTGCCTGTACCGGTAAAGCTCTTTTATGCTTTCTAACATTTCACCTTCCTGCTAAAATATCTTCCATCTCATCAGAATAGACACCGACGGAATGGTAAATGACCAATGGAGAATCTTCTTTCAGATCATCTTTATAATTGGTCAATTGTATCAGAAATCTCTCCGGTTTACCATCTGCGAATGACAACACTTTTCTCAACTTCACCGGAAATAACCCATGTTTTCCCACAAGACCTATCAATTCTTCAAATCTTTCATAAGGAAATATCAGGAAGAGGCTGCCCCCTTTACCCAGAATTGAACTACTCCTGTTCACTAACTGCTCCAGATCTATATCGATCTCGAACTTCCCCTTTCTGACCTCTACATTCCTGCTTAGATTCCCTATCCCTGTTTTCAGATAGGGGGGATTGGAAAAAATATTCATTATGCCTGAATAGTCTGAATAAATATCATTGAAGTCACTATTTATTACATCAAATCGAGATTGAAAAGAGTTCTCCTCAATACTCATTTTCGATAGTTCAAAAAGATCTTTTTGAATTTCGATCCCGGTAATGAACGGGATTTTCTTCCTGAACATGAGAAGGAGAGAAATGATCCCGGATCCTGATCCTATTTCCAGCCCCTTGTCTTTAGAGAATGGAATGAAATCGGCTAAAATAGGTGAATCAACACTGAAACGGTATCCCTTTTTGTTCTGAAATATTTTTACACGGTTATTGTAAAAATAATCGAGAGAGACTAGTTCCTTATCATAAATTATCATTTTTTAAATATCTGAAGATCATATTCAGGCAATAATTTATTGTCCGTATCTTTACAACTTCTCTATCTCCGGGAAAAATTCTATGTTCGCCTATCTCTTTATCCAATGTGCTCATATGCATAAAGACCAGTCCAACCGGTTTTTTAGACGTGCCACCTCCAGGCCCGGCTATCCCCGTAATCGAGACCCCTATATCAGATCCGGTTAATTTCCTGACATTTTCAGCCATCTCTTTTGCCGCATATTTCGAGACAGCCCCATATTTTTTTAGAGTATCCTCTTTTACATCCAGCATTCCTGTTTTTAATTCATTTGAATATGGAATTACTCCACCGAGAAATACCTCAGAGCTGCCCGGGACATTCGTAAGAATATTACCCAAACCTCCGCCGGTACAACTTTCCGCAACACTTAATGAAAGCCCGCGTTGTGTCATCTCCCTGATTATCAACTCCTCGATACTTAAATCTTCTTCTGTAATAAGATATTTGACCATTTTATCTTTGATATCTTCTGCCACCTGATCCGTCAATTCTTTTATCTCATCAATGTTCTTTTTTGCACGGCCGAGAAGGTGAACCTCTATCAGTCCAGGTGATGCCAATATTGTAGTTACCGGATTTTTGTATCTCCTGTATATCCCCGAGATCATTGAATCAGCCTCTGATTCGGTTATTCCACCAAACTTCAATACCCTTCTGTATATGTGAAAATTGGAAAGAGGAGAAATTTTTTCCTCAAGGATCTTGTCAAAAATCGGTATCATCTCTTTTGGCGGACCGGGAAGGAGAAGCAATCTGACCTTCCCATTATCAAAATACTGCCCCGGAGCAGTGCCAGCGGAATTGTTCAACACCTCAGCCCCTTCAAGGAGGAAAGCCTGCCTCTTATTTATCTGCGGCATATCAATTCCTCTCACACGGAACATCTCCTCAATATCTGCAACAATATCATCGTTAAAAACAAGTTTCAGCTTTAATGCATCTGCAGCAGATTCCCTGGTGATATCATCTTCTGTAGGCCCGAGCCCTCCTGAAACGATCACAAGTTGTGACCTTTTGCAGGCATTTTTTATTGTCCAGCTAAGATTTTCCCTATCATCACCGACAACCATTTTCATATCAACCAGGATCCCCTTTTCACCAAGCTTTTTCGAAACATAAAGAGAATTTGTATCCATCTTGTTATGTCCCAGAAGTTCACTGCCGACTGCAATAAATATTACTCTCATTTCGTAAGATATTATTTAATTCCCTTATATAAGTCAAATTATCACACCGGGAACAATATAATTTGTATTATAATTGAACATTATGTTATATTTAAACTTTATAAGGAGGAGACATGTGTCTTGCATTCCCGGCAACAATTATCAAATTAGACGGTCCAAATGCCGTAGTTGAATTTTACAATGTAAAGAGAGACATACGTGTTGACCTCATTGAAGATTGTCAGATAGGAGACCATGTCCTCGTCCATGCCGGATTTGCAATAAATAAGCTGGATGAAGAAGGAGCCAGGGAGACTATGGAAACCTGGACAGAATTGATCGAAATTATGGAAAAAGAAGAAAACAGATCCGAGAACGATCAGAGTCCGGAATAAGCATATACCGCAAAAGATCCAAGCCAGTGCTCCCCTTCATAAAATCCGCTTTTTATATTTTCCATCGCTGTTTTCAGATGTAATTTTAAGGCATCTTTTAATATCCCTTTCAGTGGATCTCCTTTCGGAATTGCCTTGAGTATTGCAGAAAAACTCCAGACCCTGCTTAAATTCAACCCGTCCAGATGAGACAACTTCCCATCGGTTCTGTCAGAAACAATAGCGGGAACAAGAAGATTGCTGTTTTTTATATCGGGGAAAAATTTTTCAAACCATTTGATGAATTCTTCAGCTTTCAGGATCCTTGTCATTAATAATGTTTCCATCAGGCAGGGAGAGAAAAAATCCTCTCCTCCCGGTTCCCATCCGGCAGGACACGAGACATCTTCCCCGAAATAATTCAAACTCCTTGATATGACCATTTCTAAGAGTTCATTATGCTTTAGCCTCTTTGCATAATCATATGCAAATAAGAGTCCGAATGCAGTATTTGGGTGGACCCCCGTTCTGATCGGATATGTCTGCTTTGGCAGAAAATTTAAATAACTAGAAACTATCTTTTCAGCAAGAGGTGAAATAGTAACGAACATTGTCTTCCCATCAGGATCATCCCATGTGTACAACTCTTCGGTTAATTTAAGAAGCCAGGACCAGCCATAGGTCCGTTCAAATGATTTCCTGCTCTTCTGATTAAAATAATCAACTTCAGATTTTATTTTTTCTGGAGTTATATTTCTTTTTAGTGCGGCAATGATCTTCCCTCTTACACTTATCTCCGGATAGATCTTCAGCACTTTTACCAGCATCCAATGTCCATGAACCGATGAGTGCCAGTCAAAACAGCCATAAAATGCAGGATGTTGGTCACGGGGAACTTTTAGATCGTTCTCATCATTAAACACATGTGATGGTTTATTGGGATATTCTTTCTCTATACAATTCAATGCCATCGCGGCAAATTTTAATGCCAGTTCTTCTGAGAATTCCGGCATTTTCATTAAATTGTTATTTTCAGATATTGGAAAAATTGATCCTCCGGTTATTACCATGAGCCCCAGGATAAAAGCTAATGCCACATTTTTTTTCATAATATCTCCTTAACAAACTTGTATATAATTTTTCAGTACAAATTTCAAGAGGAATACACCCCAACCTCATTGCAACATAAAAAGGTGTCTAACACTCTATATAGGACTGGTGACTCCGTGTCACTCTTCACTCCCGGTTGTTTTTTATATGTAATTATTTATAATAGTACAGGAGGGGAGAATGAAAAAAATAATTCTGATTTTTATTATTGTTGTTATTATGATAATCCCCATTTCAGGAAAAGGGATGTTCGAATTTGGATTCCATTTTTCAACATGGAATGTAAATATGATAGCACCTATGATTGAGGATGAGATAATTCCCGAAATAGAGTATTGGGATCCGGAATATGGAAGTCT
>DBOL01000048.1 GCA_002299555.1 Candidatus Aminicenantes bacterium UBA647 | reverse complement strand
CCTGCATATTTCAGAATCAACTTCTCCATCACCAGCACAAACGCTGATTCTTTTTCAAGCAATGCTGTCTCCGGTCTTTCAAGAATCAGATGTAAATTTAAAATCATATTAAATAGTTTATCGTCATCAATAACCAGATTTGGGAAAAATGGGTAATCCTGTTGCTTCCCCATAATTTGTGTAGACATTTCCCTTAATAAAGCGGCGTTCAGATATAACATTCTGTAAGTCCAGCCATTCTTATCCGTAGGGCTGGCGAAATGAACCTCTCCCGGATTGATCACACAAATTTGACCTTCATGAATGATATGTGTTGAATGCCTGAAATATTTTTCCTGTGAACCTTTTAGAAAAATACCAATTGCATATTCTTCATGAAAATGAGGTGTGAACGAATGGGTCTTATAAGTTGCCTTTTGTATTTCAAGGCCTCCCAATTCAGGCAGTTTCCAAAATTTGATTTGATTATCCATTTTCATTTCCATAATTTTTTCATCAATATTATTTTTTATCTTTAATTGCCGGCTTAATTAACAATGCTAAGAATGGATATACGTAGATTGATAAATCAAAGTTTAAGGGTTAAATGTGTAGAAATATTTCATCTGAATCTTAGTCAACTATTGTTCCGCAAAAAACAGATTTATATGCTTTAAAATCCGTGTCACATCCACCAACAACATATAACTTGTTCTCACTGAGAGTAAACCCGGCAAGTTTAACAGGATACGGAAGGGGTGTAGCTTTTGTCCATTTTTTTTTGGCAGGGTCATAAACTAAAACATCCGTTTTTAGTTCATTTTTTTCTGCGCCATCTAAAATATAAATTTTATTCTTATAAACCACTGACCCTGAAAAAAAACCACGTTCCGGAATATCAGCCCTTTTCTCCCAGGTTTGTGACTGGATATCAAAAACCTCAAAAGAGGATATGATTTTTGTGCTATCCATTCCACCAATCACATAAATGAAATTCCCTACAATTGATACCAAAGGATTCTGCCGGGGAGTCGGCATATCAGGAATATCTGACCATTTATTTTTTGAGATATTATAGACCTCTATTTTTGTTGTTAATTGCTCTTCCGCTTTGCATTTCCAGCATAGCAAGCCTCCGGCAATATAAATATTTTCACCAGAAATGTCACCGAAAATATGCTGCCGTTTAGTTGGCATAGGGGGAAGCTTAACCCATTTATCCAAATTAATATCATAGCACTCCCCCTTATCTAAAAACTTATCGCCGCCTATGGCATAAATTTTATCCTTTGCAGATATCAGAACAAAATTAGAGCGTGGGGTAATCATTTTTGATTTTACCGACCATTTATCCTTTTTTATATCATACACAAAGTGAGATTTAGCCGGTCCTTCACTGGGCTGAGCGTATCCACCTAACGCAAAAATTTGAGAACCAGAGCTGATTGCTTTCAAATTTCGCCGGGCTTCAGGTAAATCCGCCAGCTTCGTCCATTTAATTAAAATCTCCACATTTTGTCCAAAACCGAATGAACTAAAAAGCAAAATGGTCAAAATTCCTGTAATAACTTTCAACTTAAACCTCCAAAAAAAAACAAGTTTTCCTATCAGTTTCACCTACTATTTTATATGATATTCCAATACATTCATAGCAAATCCAGCACTTGATAAGTTTAGTTAGTTTGTTTTTATTTCATTAGACTATTCTTTACTGATATTCAATTCCATCCTAACCAACTTTTTCAATATCTCATTACAAATATCAGGAGTAGAACCAAAGTCACATGAATTAGTAACGACAATATAGGTCCTGTTTAATTTGGGTGCTATTGTAACAGAAGCAAACCAGATCCCGTTACTGCCGTTATGGGTGAGCACTATCCCTTTGGCCCAGGGTTGTTCAAGAATCCCCCACCCGGCAGCATAAAATCCGACAGGTTCAGCTAGTTTATTTAAATATTTGCTTTCTAAAATAGGATTTTTATCAGTTAAAAACAGAGATAGAAATTTTGCCCAGTCTTCTATGCTACAGTGAACCATACCCGCAGGGCCGAGCGCTTCCGGATTATCAGATTGATCTGGTTTCCATTTGTTTCTAAACCATGAAAACCCCCATGAATGCCCCCAAGGCTGATCTATTTGATTGTGCGTATTAGGAGCCCCAAAATCAGTTGAAAACATGCCCAAAGGATCAAACAATCGTTTCTTCATTAAGGATTCCCAACTTTTACCAGTTAGCTTTTCAGCCATACAAGCGGCAATCATATAGCCAAAATTGGAATAATGGAACTTATCAATTTCATAGGTAGACGGTGACTTAAGATTATCTTCTAAAATTGCCAGTCGCCTCTTCTTCATTTCCTTTTGATTATGTGCGTCCCAATCCATTGCGTTTTTAGAAAGTCCTGCTCGGTGGGTAAGTAGTTGCCATAATGTGATTTTATGATAATCAGAATGGATACTTTTCTTAAGTCCGGGAATAGCTTCTATCAGTTTCGTGTCCCAACTAAGCTTCCCTTCAGCTACCAAAGTGGCGAGCATTGTGGCGGTCATCGCTTTGGTGCAGGATCCCAGATGTACAAAATCATTAGAAGTAAACGCAATATCAGTACCAGCTTTTCGGACACCTGCCGAGGCAATGGCTATTACACCTTCGCTTGAGATTATTGCAGCAATCATTCCGGGTGCTTTACCCTCATTCACTATTTTTTCAAGTTCCTGACGAATAGCTTTGGATTTCTTCGGTTCGATCTGTGTTTGCGAATAAATAGCTTGAGTAAAAGTCAAAATCATGACCAGTGAGATCATGATCTGACTAAAACAGAGTATATACTTCTTTCGTTTAGGTTGATAATTCATTAGTTCCCCCTGCAAAATTTAAACGACTCCTGAGATTAATAAAACCATCTATTAATCTTCTGTTTTTTTGCAAATAATGTCGTCTCCTCCATCCGGATGTACAGTTAAACTTTTGACTTCTCCAGCTTCATTTATATTAAATGTCAATTCAACCTCCGATCCCTTTATATAAAAATCATTTTGGGATTTTGGGAATATTGGACCTTCCTTTCGTCCGGTTGCTTGCACTTTCAATTGACTATCATATTTGCTAATAGTCAGGATAAAGCCTGGAGAGACTTCATATTTACCTACATAAGTTTCCAGAATGGCATCTTCAACTATTACATCTTTGTATAAATCCTCTTTTTTCGGTTTCGGTTTAGCATTCAACAACAATCGGCCTACCATGGTATAAGTGGGAGGTTCAATGGCCTTTTTAGTTATAGGAAAACCTGTAATTCCACCTTCTCCACGCTGACCTGCTTCTGCAACAAAACTGATGTTTCCATTTTTATCCGTGGAAAATCTAAATATAAAACTTGAACCGAAGTAGGTTGAATTAAGGAGTTTACTATTTTTAATATCGATTACAGAAACAAAAGATTTTTTGCGACCGAGGAATGTGGAATTAAAGGCCTTCTCACAGACCGGATAATCAGAATATAATGCATTTTCAGTAAGCGGCAGATCAGCAGAACTTGTTGTTCCCCCAATAACAACAGTATCTTTATTAATAAAATTTGCTGACATGAGACGCTCTTGTTCACTTCCTCCAAAAAGGGTAGCATATTCCAGGGTCATATCATCAGAATTAAATACCGATATAAAACAATCCTGCTTCCCTTTCCCTTCTTTACTTATCGCATTTTCAGTTACCGGGAAATCTGTTCCGTTAGTGTTGCCACATAATATCAATCTGTTCGGCTTTGTCCACTTTATAGATGAACCTGCATATCCGTTTGTAGCGAAATAGCTGAAATACAAAATTTTACTACATGTTTCGTCTATTTTGGCAATATAATGATCCATTAGGCCTCCGGATGTAGGCATAATTATTTCTTTTCGAAAAGCATTATCAGTTACCGGTAAGTCTGCTGTATAAGTAGCGCCTGATATATAAATATTATCTTTGTCATCAATAGCAACACCAGTAAGCCCTTCCCTTGTACTGCTTCCAAAGAAAGTGGAAAATAGTAGTTTTTTACCATCGTGACTCAATTTAGAAAGGAAACCATGCATGTTATCATTATTGTCAATGCTACCTTTTGTTAGAGGAAAGTTATTAGACTTGGTAGTTCCTACAACAAAAATATTACCTTTAGAATTAACCTTAATGCCTCCGGTTCCCACTGTTTCTTCAACTTCACCTCCAATAAATGTAGAAAAAATAATTTCACTTCCGGTTGGGTTTAATTTAGTTACGAAAACATCGCCACCCCATGATCTTGCTCCGTTAAAACTAGTGTCATACGCTCCCTCAGTTACAGGAAAATCTGATGATTCTGTTCCTCCTGCCACGTAAATAAATCCCTGTTCATCAACTATAATTGCACTATGATGTTCTCTCTTTGTACCACCAATTAATGTAGCAAAAACTATTTCACCTTCGGGTGTATACTTTACGACAAAAACATCTGCCGACCCTTTAAGTTCTGTTTGGTATGCTCCTTTTGTTGCTGGAAAATTCTTGTCTCTGGTATTTCCTGAAATATAAGTATAACCTTCACTATCGGTATAAATATCGAAACCTGATGCATATTTATCAGTATGTGATAAATAAGTAGAAAAACCAAGAGTTAATACCGTGGTATCTTTCAGTTGGCTTGTCTGCGATTTTAGAACTCCCTGGCATAAAAGTATTGCCAATAAAATAAAACTAATTTTTTTTAACATAATATTCTCCTTGTTTAAATTAAATTTAATATTTTTTGTCATCATGTAATACCTCCAAATTATGTATACTGGGGAAATTTAAAAATGATTTGAAATTTTCGATAAAGCGTAAATAGCTTCGATGAAATGAATTTTTCTTAAAAATAAGAGCTAATTGCAGTAGAATGTATTTTTGCTGTTAGCTCATAAATCTATAAATTTGACAAATATGTTCTGCTTACAGAAAAGCTTTTATCAATACCGGTAATTTCAACCAGATGGTTGCTATTCTCTGTCTTATGAAATTTTTCAATATACTCCGTATTTATAATAGTTGAACGATGGATCCTTCGGAAATATTTTTGTGGAAGCATATTTTCCCAGCATTTCATAGTTCTATACAATAACATGTCATTTTCTTCAATGCAGCAGATCCGTGTATAGTCACCTTCAGCTGAAATACATAAAATGTTCTTTAATTTTATAAGTCTTAATCCATTAAAGTTTTTTTCGATTAACTGGTCACTATAAGTTAAATCTTTTGATATATTTTTCTTTTTTTTATTAAGAATTCTTTCCATTGTAATATTAAATCTCTTACTATTTACCGGTTTAAGCAGATAATCAACAGCATTAACTTCAAATGCCCGCATGGCATATTCTTCATAGGCTGTCACAAAAACAACATCAGCTTTAATTTTTATCCGTTTTAACAGATCAAATCCTGTTTCTCCCATTAATTGAATATCAAGGAAGATCAGATCTATTTTTCCCTTTGTCAAAACATCAATAGCAGAGTCAACAGAATCTGCCTGATACAATATAAAATTTTTATCATAATCATATAGTTTGTTAGCCAGTTCCTTTCGAGCAAGAAACTCATCATCTACAATAAGAACATTCAATATATTCATAATTTACCCAGCTTCATTATAGTTGTAACAATTCCATTTTCTTCACTAAGTTCAACTCCATATCCTTTCCCGTAAAGAAGAGAAATCCTTTTTATCGCGTTGGATAATCCGGTTCCTGTCCCATTATCACTATTTTCAGAGTTTTTAATTATCTTTCCACTATTTTTTACTTCTACAACAATACTATCTTCAACTTTTTTAATAGTTAAAGATATTTTCAAAACACCTTTAGATGTTTCAGTCCCATGTTTTACAGCATTTTCAACCAGAGGGTGGATAATAAAAACAGGGACCCTTTTTGTTTTTATGTTTTCGTCTAATTCAGTTTTTATTTCAATTTTTTCTCTGAACCTTTTTTTCTGGATCTTCAAATAATCCAGAACGGATATATACTCTTCTTCAAGGCTAACTTCTTTCTTTTTTGAATTATTCAAACTATATCTTAAATAGTCAGATAGATCAGTTATTATCTCCCTTGCTTCCTCTTTATCATGATCAATTAATGCCATTATGGTATTAAGAGCATTAAAAAGAAAATGAGGATTCAGCTGATAAGATAGCATCTCCAGTTTTGCCTCTCTTGCCAGGTTTTCTGCTTCCCTGGCTTTGAATTTTTCATCGTCTTTCTCTTTTAATAATTTAAAAACAAAAAAAAGACCTACAAAAGGTAATAGTTTAAATATATTAAGAGCACTTAAAAGAAGAAGGCTGTCTATCTCGAAATTAATTTTTTGATAAAAAAGAAAATTATAGACTCTGGTTAATATTTCAAGAATAAATGATGATATTAGTAATCCGGAAATTAAAAGCAAAATTTTTTTTTTATTTAAAGATTTATTATAGAAATATTTCTTAAATAAATAGAAAAGAATAATTGTTAAAAACGAATATACAAAGAACTGATAAATCAACAATCCAATTATATAATTTAATGAGGCGGGGCTTTTATAAATTACAACAATTCCTAGTATTATTAAATAAACCAGCCACATAAAAACAATAAAAAAAGATGATATAAGAAAATCTCTATTCTTCATTCTTATTCAATAATAGCATGTTATCCAAGAAACTAAAAAATATTTAAAGGGATCAAATCTTCGTTTGGCTCTTATCTCTGTCACTTCGACAAGCTCAGTGACCAACTTATCTCCGGTGTCTAGTCTAGTTTTCCGACAGCCATTAACACAGATTCCAGGCAAGCCCGTTTCAGTTAATTCATAGTCGTATTTTAATTTGTTCTTTTCATCCCTTGTCTTTTTCATCAGACCTCATCTGACCAGTTTTGTCGAGTCTTTCTTTTGAATCTTTATTGGTATATATTCAATTGAGGAGATTTTTTTTGAACAAACATTCGGTAATTGTTCTTTTACTGGTGCTGGTTTTCTTATTCCCGGCCCCCGGTTTTGGTTCGGGAAAACCCCTGAACCAGGAGAGTGAAGAGGGTGAGGGGAAAAAGAAACATTCATTCTTTTCAGAATTTCTGAAGGAGGAAAAGATCATATGGACCTCCCCGGCCAGGATCAGAAAAAAAGATGCGCTTTTTTTGGGTGGCCTTGCCCTGACAACCGCTCTGATCATAAAGAATGATGAATATATAATTGAAAAAATAAAAAAATTTGCCCTGGCCAATCCCGGGGTGAAAACACTGGGTTCCTATCTTTCCCCTCTCGGATCGGCTCCCGTAGATGCAGGCCTGATCGGTATCTTTTATCTGGGCGGAGCCATTTTTAAAAATGACCGGATAAAGGAGACAGCCCTACTGAGCCTCAAAAGCCTGATCCACGCCATTCTGGTATCCCAGGTAATCAAACTGGTATTCAGGCGGCAGCGGCCGGACTATCGGGACGGGGTCGACCATTGGTTCAATAGCGGCATCGGGAAAGAGTTCAGGTCTTTCACCTCAGGTCATACCGCCCAGGTGTGGAGCATCGCTTCTGTGGTTGCCGGAATGTACCGGGATAAACCAATGATTCCAATTCTATCCTATTCGCTGGCAGCTCTTTCGGGATTATCCCGGGTCACAGAAAATGAACACTGGACATCCGACGTCCTCACCGGCGCTGTACTGGGATACCTCATTGGAAGAATGGTGATAAAACGGAGGCGATCCAGGGTGTTACTGCTTCCGGAGCTGAATGGAAACAGGACAGGCATCAATATAGTTTTCTCCTTCTGATCACAAATTATTGACAAAATAGTAATAATTGATAATCTTGTTTCTGAGGATATTGAATGAATTGTGAAAACAAAATGAGGAATAATAACCTGTGCAACTGCACATATTCAGGATGTCCCAGACACGGAATATGCTGTGAATGCATTGCATACCACAACAAAATGAGTGAATTCCCGGCATGCATGTTCTCCAAAGAAACAGAAGCAACCTGGGACAGATCTTTTGAAATGTTGAAAAAGGACAGGGAAAATTGATTGACAGCATAATTTAGGAGGAAAGGGATATGAAATTAAGCACAAAAGGTGTCTGGGCAGGTGAAGAGAGAACTTTTTTTGAGAATGCGACTCAGGTACCGGTGGTACATAGTGTTGCTTTCGGCTATAAAACACTTCAGGAGTGGATGGATGTAACACTTGGGGAAAAAGAGGGATATATCTACAGCAGAAATTCAAATCCGACTGTTAATGTATTTGAGAAAAAAATGGCCGCAATGGAGGGGACTGAAACATCTGTCTCATTCTCAACAGGAATGGCTGCGATCAGCAATACCCTGTTCGCACTTGTCAGGCCCGGAGACCGGATCGTAACACAAAAAGATACCTATGGAGGAACAAGTAAGATCTTCCTGAAATATCTCCCCGAATATGGTGTCAAAGTTACTATGTGCGAGACAGGTGATCATGAATCGATGGAAAAGGAGATAGCAAAAGGATGCCGTCTTGTATATCTTGAAACCCCTACTAACCCTACTTTGAAGATCATAGACCTTCAGAGACTTTCAAGTGCGGCTAAAGAGAGCGGTGCTATAGTTGTAACCGATAATACATTTTCAACTCCGATCAATACGAACCCGGCGGAATTTGGAGTGGACCTTGTCATTCACAGCGCAACGAAATTTCTCTGTGGCCATGCCGATGCTTTGGGCGGTGTGGTATGCGGCCCTTCCGGATTGATAAAAACAATAAATTCTTTCAGGGAGATCAACGGAGCAGCATTACACCCTATGGCGGCATATCTGATAGTGAGGGGAATAAAAACCCTCCATCTTCGTGTCCGGGAGCAAAACAGAAGTGCTTTAAAGATCGCCGGTTATCTAAAAACCAATCCCAATATAAAAGAAGTCCTCTACCCAGGACTTCCCGGTCACAAAGATCATGAGATCGCAAAGAAGCAGATGAGAGGGTTTGGGGGGATTTTAAGTTTCACTGTAACAGGGGGAGAGACACGGATAAAAAAGGTTCTCGATAACCTCCGCTTGGCAAAACTGGCGGCAAACCTGGGAGCAGTCGAAACAATTGCCGGGATTCCCGCCACTACTTCTCATGTGGAATGCTCCATAGAAGAGAGGAAACAACTCGGGATCCCTGAGGGATTGATAAGATATTCGGTCGGCATCGAGGATCCAGAAGATCTGATAGCAGACCTGGAACAGGCCCTCTCACAATAATGGATTTTTCACTTATGATTGATATTTTAAAATTTCGTCCAGCGGTTTTCTCTCATCACCCTTTGCGAGACGGCGGGTAAGATCCTTCGACCGGTGACTCTCATCCGGATATCCTATTGTAATAACCAGTGGAATAGTTATCGATCTTTTCAAGCCGAGTTCTTTCCTTACAGCTTTTTCATTGAACCACCCAACGTAACACGTACCAAGTCCAAGCTCCGTTGCCTGCAATACCAGATGCTCGCATGAGATGCCGATATCAATGAGAAAGAAGGAAGTATCCCTCACCATGCCCCCCGCCTTTGACATAAAACTACCCTTGTCAGCAGTTACAACTATCAACGCCGGGGATTTTGCCATCAATCTGGGAGTCCCATATATACCAGAGACCGCAGCATCTGAGACCGATGCCAATTTTTCCGAATCGTCGATCACTATAAAATTCCACGGCTGGGAATTACATGCCGAGGGGGCAAGCCTGGCAGCCTTAATACACTCTTCTATTTTTTCTCTTT
>DBOL01000019.1 GCA_002299555.1 Candidatus Aminicenantes bacterium UBA647 | reverse complement strand
CAAGGGAAAAATGGGGTCTACGGTTGACCCTTGCTCAAAATTAATAAGGGTCAAAAGTAGACTTGACCCCTCTGGCTGCAAAATTAATAAGGGTCAAAAGTAGACTTGACCCTTTTTTGCTTTTCCCAAGTTTTGTGGCGGCCTTTTGCACTGGTGACCGGCGGTGATTAGCCCTGTAATCAATAAGCAACTATCGGATAAAAAAATGAGGGAATTGCTTAATCTGGAATGAAAGTCATACGAAAAAAACGTGTGAGACATACATATTTTTTCTACTTTATACGGAGGGCATATTTATGAAATCAGAAAATATACTGATCTTCGGAGCCGGTTCAATCGGATCTTATTTGGCTGCAAAAATATATAATTCGGGATATCATGTTGATGTGATAGGAAGAAAAGCAAAAAAAATAGGAAATCTCCTTTACATTAACAATAAAAGGTATGATTTCCCTCCGGTTTCCGATGAGATAGATGCCGGTAAAAAATATGATTATGTGTTTCTGACTTCAAAGATGTTTGATTTAAAAAAGAATCTGGATCATTTATCAAAAACTGATTTTAATATCGGAATACCTGTTTTGGTACAAAACTGCTTCTTCGATATTGAAGAATACAAAAAAATTCTCGGTCAGGATATAGTAAGTATTTTGGTTTACGATGGCTTCAATCTGACCGGAAATCAGTTAAATCATATAAAAGGTGCCGGTTTCTTTATTGAAGACAATCAGCTCTCAGAATATGTATATCTTCTTCTGAAAGATGCAGGTGCTGATATAAATAAAACAGACGATATAGTCAGACAACGGGCTGAAAAAACTATTTATAATTGTTCCATAAATATATTTTCCGCAATTTATTCAAAGTCTTTCAGAGAATTATTTGAAGATAAGGTGATGATTCAAAGAATACAGGATGTGTTCTATGAATCTTATGAGATTATGTCACGTATGGTTACAAATTTACAGGATAAAAAAGTCCTATGGAATAATTTCTGCAAAGTTGTCAGAAGCATGGAACACTATTCCTCGACCTATCAAGATGTCAGAATGAATAAAATGACTGAGCTTGCCACCTTAAACGGGTTTATCATTGAATCAGGTAAAAAAATGAATATAAACACTCAGTATAATATGGAAATAATGAAAGAATTCAGAACAGAATATCCTGATTTGTATTAATTTTAAGATATTTTATATACATTCAAACAGATCATCACAAAAGGCATGGAGTTCGGGACGGAGTTCGAGACATCCATAAATAATAGGGCAATTGCATCAAAATTTTAGACCTTTAAAAATCAAATAGTTACGTAATGCAGCAGGATACTTATCAGTGCTTATTTTTGAAGTGGGATTTGCAACCTATTGATTTCTTTAGAATCAAAAATCATGCCAAATTTTGATGCAATTGCCCTGCCATAAATAAGCAAATAACTTGACATATCGTTATATTATAGTAAACTTACATGCCTATATTAGCCCGCCTGGACGCACCTGGTATTTTACATCACATTCAAAAATGGTGTCAAAGCCCCGTTGAAAGTGTTACCCTGAAATCATGATTTTGTTTAAATTTTAGTTGCACTATTACACGCAGTTCATGACTCAATATCCGCACAGCAACGAAAGGAGGTGAGAAACAAACTTAATTTGGTTGAGATTTTGTCTTGACATGTGGTGAGAAGGTCGTTCAAGAACAAAACAAGAAGACTGGTAACAACTGATCTATGCAATGCAACATTGCCAAACCTGCTAAAGTTTTATTACTGAATTTTTGAGAATAGCGACGCTTGTAGTTTTTGAAGAGTCATGCAAAAAACTTTTTTATGGAGGAGCTATGAATAAGAAAATAGTAAAGTTCGTTGTTTTATTTTTATTGTTGTTTGCAAATTTCTCTTACGCAGGAAACTGGAAAAAACATGTTATTGATGACCAGAAGAGCCCAATATACCTTGACGTCAAAGATATGGATTGTGACGAAGACCTTGATATTGTTACAACCACAAACAAGCATTGGGGTCCTCCCTATAATTCTGAGATTGCATGGTTTCAGAACAACATTGACAAGAACAGGAACAGGGAATGGAATAAGTTTATCATAAGTTCCAGCTCTCCCGAATCAGACCCCATTAAAAATTCAAATGGTGTTGCCGTGGCTGATATCGATGGTGATGGACTCGATGACGTTGTAGTAGGTACCGGTGCTGTTGCGCCGGACGGTTTGCCTGGAAATGTTTACTGGTTCAGGGCACCTGTTGACCCTACTGACGAAGACGAATGGGAGCGGTTTCTGGTATGTTCAGATGAAAGCAATGATTATTTTAAAATGTATACAATGGATGCAAATAGGGATGGAAGGCAGGACATTGTTTCGGGTGGAAATGCGGGGACCAATGTTTATATCAATCCGGGATATTGCGAGACTGACGCCGACTGTTGGCTGAGAGAACCACTGCCCGGAGTGACAGGGAGTTCCCTGTATCTTGATGACATGAACGGAAATCAGCGGACGGATATCATTAATTCATACTTGGGAGAAAATGACGATCCTGGATGTATTTCCTGGTTTAAAATTGACGATAAAGGCCACAATATCACCTTTGAACGAACTGACATTGATTCTGAGGTTTTCAATCCCTTTGATGTGAGCTCCTTGGATGTAAACGGTGATGAGCAAATGGATGTAGTAGTAACTATATTTCAGGAAAGGGCTATCCATTGGTATGAGGCCCCTGAAAAAAAGGGCGGTCTTTGGACACAACACCTTGTAAGTGATACTTTTAGCGGCACAGACATCTATGTTGGAGACATCAATGGAGACGGACAAGACGATATTGTGGTATCAGGGCTTTTTTATTGGTAAAATTTCATGGTTTGAACCAGTGTCAGATAATGGTGATATACAGTGGGTTGAACATTTGATTGATGATGAAATTATTTGTGGGTTGTGGGACGTGTGGGTTGTGGGACGTTCCTTGATATATTGACAAGTCGGATAATTTCCGTCATAAGAGAGATATGCCACGCGGATCAAGAATAGATGCAACTGGAGCGTTACATCATATTATTAGAGGCATCGAAAG
>DBOL01000073.1 GCA_002299555.1 Candidatus Aminicenantes bacterium UBA647 | reverse complement strand
ACCGGACTATGTAAAAAGGATCGGAAATGCATTTGTTGAAAATCTGAAACGTGGAGATATTGAGATCCTGAACAATACATCTGTTATCGGGATCTATGATAATAATGAGATACTTGTTGAGATAGAAAAGAAAAGGGTTGCATCAGTGTACTATGAAGTAATATTGTTTTCGACTGGAGCAAGAGAGAGATATCTTCCCTTCAAGGGGTGGACCCTGCCCGGTGTTTTTTCTGCCGGAATGTCTCAGGTGCTCATGAAAAGTTCCGGAGTACTCCCCTCCAGAGATGTAGTAGTGGGAGGTTCAGGCCTTTTCCTTTTCTCTGCAGCATATGAATTTTTAAAGAATGGTGCAAAAGTAAGAGCTGTTCTTGAATCAACGGGCGTAATGGACAAAATGAAAATGCTTCCGGTACTTTTGCACAATTTTTCAAAGATAATGGAAGGGACGAGGTATATAGGGAAGATAGTATCCTCCGGAGTGCCGGTCAGGTTCAATACAAAAATTATAGAGGCAAGAGGAAACGGATCACTGGATGAGATCGTTACTGGAAAAACTGACCGTGATGGCAGGCTCATTGCGGGAAAGGAAAAAATAATTAAGGTTAACGGTTTTGCTTATAGTAACGGATTTGTTCCAAATGTTGAATTACCTAATCTTGCAGGATGTGATATTAGTTTTAAAAAAGAGTATGGAGGATGGGTAGTAGATGTAAATGAAAATATGGAAACATCTATACCGGGAGTGTTTTGCGCCGGAGAGGTGACCGGGGTAGGAGGTGCTTTGAAGTCTGTAAATGAAGGTGAAATAGCCTCCATCTCCATTCTCGAAAGATTCAGCAATGATAGTTCTATTCAAGATAAAAAGAAAAAATTAATTAAAGAGAGAAAGAACCATTTAAATTTCTCAAAGTATTTTAATACTCTTTATGGGATCAGAGAAGAGGAGATATCAGAAATTCCGGATGAAACAATAATCTGCAGATGTGAAGATGTAAATATGGGAGATATCAGAGAAGCGGTCTCATCAGGTTTCATATCTCCGGGAGCACTGAAAACATCAGTAAGAGCCGGAATGGGTAATTGCCAGGGACGAACATGCGGACCGATCATATATGATCTTCTTGGAATAGTTTCAGGAGTTGAAGGAAAGAATTTTACACTTTTCTCAAACAGGCCTCCCATAAAACCAGTTAAGATAGGTTCTCTGATCAACCGTAGTTAGTATATTTCAATTGTTTAATTTTTAATGAATTTGACAATAATTCTCTAATTGTCTATTTTATTTCGAAGGAGAAAGAAATGTCATTAGAAGAGAAGATCCATGCTCTGAAGGAAAAATTTAACTCTGCAGAACAGGGTGGTGGTGAAGATAGAATAAAGAAGCAGCACGCTAGTGGAAAAATGACAGCAAGGGAGAGGGTGGAATATCTCCTTGATCATGGATCATTCTATGAAATAGATAAACTTGTTCTTTCAGAGAACATGAAATTCGGAATGGATAAGAATAAAATTTATGGTGATGGCTTTGTGACAGGTTATGGAGAATTGAATGGAAGGAAAGTTTATGTTTTTGCACAGGATTTTACTGTTTACGGAGGATCACTTTCCGGAGCTAATGCAAAGAAGATAGTAAAAATAATGGATATGGCCCTTAAAAGCGGGAAGCCTGTTATCGGGCTTAATGATTCGGGAGGTGCGAGAATTCAGGAGGGAGTTGAAAGTCTCGCAGGTTACGCAGATATATTCCTCAGGAATGTATTGTCTTCAGGTGTTATTCCCCAGATATCTTCCATAATGGGACCCTCTGCAGGTGGAGCTGTCTATTCACCGGCTATAACAGATTTTATAATAATGACAAAAAAAAGTTCATATATGTTCATTACCGGACCTGATGTAATTAAAACAGTGACAAATGAAGATGTTACCAAGGAGGAATTAGGAGGAGCTGACACTCATAATTCGGTTTCAGGTGTGGCACATTTTGCTGCTGAAGATGATGAAGATAATCTGGAAATAATTAAAGAACTGCATAAATACATACCTGACAACAACATAGATGATCCCCCTTTCATACCAACGAAGGATCCTGTTGACAGGATTGAGAAGAAATTAAACACATTGGTGCCTGATAATCCTAATATCGCATATGATATACGGGATGTATTTAAAGCTGCTGTTGATGATGGAATATTCTTTGAAATAGCTGAACATTTTGCGAAAAACATAGTGGTGGGGTTTGCAAGGCTTGGGGGAAGGTCAGTAGGGATCGTTGCTAATCAGCCTAATCATCTTGCCGGTGCACTTGATATCGATGCATCAGTTAAGGGCGCAAGGTTTGTCAGGTTTTGTGATGCTTTCAATATTCCTATAGTAGTATTTGAAGATGTTCCGGGATTCCTGCCCGGGACAAATCAGGAATTAGGGGGGATAATTCGTCATGGTGCAAAACTCCTTTATGCCTTTGCTGAAGCTACAGTTCCAAAGATCACAGTAATAACGAGAAAAGCTTATGGCGGTGCATATTGTGTTATGGGATCAAAGCATATAAGGACAGATATAAATCTGGCTTTTCCAGGAGCGGAAATAGCTGTTATGGGTCCTAAAGGCGCGGTTGAAATCATCCACAAGAAAGAGATCCAGGAAGCAGAAGATAAGCAAAAGGTCATTTCAGAAAAAGAAGCAGAATACAGAGAGATGTTTGCAAATCCATATATTGCTGCCAGTAAAGGATATATTGATGATGTGATCCTCCCTGAGACACTTCGTCCAAGGCTTATATCAGGACTTGAACTAATTAAAGACAAAAGGGATGAAAATCCACCTAAAAAACACGGGAATATCCCGCTGTGATGTAGCTAATTTCAATATCACGGAGAAATTATGAAAAAAATTAAGAAAATTTTAATTGCTAACAGAGGCGAAATAGCAGTAAGAATAATCAGGGCAATAAGAGAAATGGAATTATCTCCTGTTGTTGTATATTCAGATGCGGATAAACTTTCTCTTCATGTAAGACTTGCTGATGAAGCTTACTACATAGGGAAATCTCCTTCATCCCAAAGTTATCTCGTCGGTGAAAGAATTATCGATACAGCAATAAAAGCTGGAGTGGACGCAATTCATCCAGGTTACGGATTCCTTGCTGAAAATGCTGAATTTGCAAAGAAGGTCGAAGAAGCAGGCATTATTTTTATAGGCCCTGAACCTGATGCGATAATCAAAATGGGATCGAAGACAAGATCGAGAGAGATCATGAAGGCTGCCGGTGTACCGATAGTGCCTGGAACTATAGAAGCAATAAAAAAGATAGAAGATTTGCATGAAGTGGCTTCTGAGATTGGTTTCCCTATACTTCTTAAAGCTTCAGCTGGGGGCGGTGGAAAGGGGATGAGGAAAGTCGAAGAGATCGGCGAACTTCAACAAGCTTTTGAAAGAGCAACTTCTGAAGCGACCTCCAGTTTTGGCGATCCGGCTGTTTATATTGAAAAATATATTGAAGAACCTCACCATATTGAGATACAGATACTTGCTGATAATTCCGGCAATACAATATATCTGGGAGAAAGAGAATGTTCAGTTCAAAGAAGGTATCAGAAGATCATCGAAGAGACACCGTCTCCATTCATTACAGACAAAATAAGGAAAGAAATGGGTGATATTGCTGTTAAGGCTGCAAAAGCAGTTAATTACAGAAATGCCGGAACTGTTGAATTTATTGTTGATAAGAACCAGAATTTTTACTTTCTTGAAATGAACACAAGGCTTCAGGTTGAACATCCTATCACTGAAATGGTAACAGGGATTGATCTGGTCAAGGAGCAGATAAAGATCGCCTCAGGAGAAGATCTGAGCTTTACACAGGGTGATATTGATCCAAGGGGATCATCAATTGAATGCAGAATTTATGCTGAGGACCCATTTAACAACTTTGCTCCGTCGCCGGGGAAGATCATTGAATATGTTTCTCCTGCAGGAGGCATAGGTGTCAGAGATGATTCCGGAGTTTATGAAGGGTTTGAAGTTCCGATCTTTTATGATCCACTGATCTCAAAACTTGTAACATGGGGAAGAAACAGGCAGGAGGCTATAAACCGGATGAAGAGGGCTTTATATGAATACAGGATAGCCGGAATTAAAACTTCCATACCATATTTTTTACAAATATTTGAAAATGAAGAATTTTTATCCGGAAATTATACTACCAGCCTTATTGAACGGGTAGAAAGTGTGAAGACCGAGAATCCTGAAGATTATGAGTTTGTTGCTCTACTTGCCGCAGGGCTGAGGAGTATGGAAATGAATGGGAATGGATCAACAAAGTCCAATGATAATGATTCTCAGAATTCCAACTGGAAAAAATATGGCCGAATGAAGACAATGAGGAGATTCTAATGAAATTCAGCCTTAGTATTGATGGGGAAAAAAGGGATTTTGATATTCTGGATAATGATGGTGAGTTTGAATTCAGATCAGGCGATAAGAGAAAAATTTATACAATAAATAAACTATGGTCAAGAAATATTCTGATAAAAGATGAAAATAATAAAGTCTATAACGTCTTTGTTGATAAATTTGAAGATGGCCATTGTGTTTTTTTCAAAGGGCGAAGTTTTGCTATCAAGAGTGCAACTTCAAGAAAAACAGGTGGCGGATTCGATATGGAAGGAGAAGTTGTAGTAAAATCTCCGTTGCCCGGGCTAATAAAAAAAATATTTAAAAACGAAAATGATGAGGTTGAGGAAGGAGAAAGTATTCTGGTACTTGAAGCAATGAAAATGGAGAATGAGATAAAATCTCCTAAAAAAGGTATTATTAAGAGAATTTCTGTTGAAGAGGGAGGTTCTGTTGACCCGAAGGCCGAACTTTTCTCAGTAGAGTAATTTCTTCAGATCTCTTTTTATATTTGACCAAACTTAAAACTTTTGTTAAAAATTTAATATGATCATAGAACAATTTCTTCCTGCATTTCATTATGGAGATGCAACAAGCAATTCTTCTCTTGCTTTTCATAAATTTCTAATATCTAAAGGGATAGAAAGCAGACTGATCTCTCTTACCTCTGACAAAAATATTATAGATAAGGTTATCCTGTTTAAAGATTATAAATTCAATTCAGAATCTATAAAGATCCTCCACTATGCGATCCCTTCTCCTCTGACTGATTTTTTTCGGAATAGTGGTGGAAAAAAGGTTATTATCTACCATAATATAACTCCATCGAAATTTTTTGCTGATTATTCCGAATTTCTTACAAAATTTACAAATGATGGACGTTTACACCTCGAAAGTCTGAATGATAGTTTCGATCTTTCTATCGGGGTCTCAAATTACAACGCTGAGGATTTAAGAGCTCTCAATTTTAATAATGTGAAAGTATTCCCGTTAATTGTAGATCTGAAGGATTATGATAAGCCTTATAACAAAGGTTATTATAATCTTATAAACGATGACAGAAAAAATATATTGTGTGTCGGGAGGATTGCTCCTAATAAAAAAATTGAAGATGCAGTGAAAATGCTTTTTTTCTATAAAAAATATTTATCTCCTTCAATAAGGTTGATAGTGGCGGGGAATCAAAATTCAGTTCCTAAATATTTTTCAGCTGTTCGGGATCTTGCTTCACGTTTTTATCTTACTTCTGAAGATATTCTATTTACGGGGCATATCAAATTTGATGAATTTTTATCTGTTTACAGGATTGCAGATGTATATTTGTCCATGAGTGAACATGAGGGGTTCTGCCTTCCTGTCATGGAAAGTTTTAAAATGGACCTGCCGGTTGCAGCATTTGATGCAGGTGCCATAAGAGAGACTGTCGGGAAGGGAGGTGTCATCTTTGATACAAAGGATCCTGAAAAAGTTGCCGGGACATTGGAATATCTGATAAGTAATGGACAAATAAGAGAGAAACTTATCAACTCAGGGAGAGAAAGACTGGATAAATATGCAGAAGATTCTAATCCCGGGAAATTGCTTGAATTGTTAAATGCAATCTGATCCCAATGGTTATTGATCAATTCCTGTCAGGTTTTCATTATGGTGATGCTATAGGGAATTCAGTTCTTCGCTTTCATAAATTTCTCATTTCAAAAGGGTTAAAGAGCCGGATCGTTGCAATAACGATTGATGATGAAGTTAAAGAATATTGCACTCTATTCAACGAATACAAGGAGGAAGAGGATTCAATAAAGATCTATCATTATGCAATATCTTCTCCTATTAATGATTATTTCCTGAAAAATACAGGTAAAAATATTTTGATTTATCATAACATTACACCCTCAGAATATTTCAAGGGGTTTTCCGAAGAACTTGTAAGTCTGACCGAAAAAGGTCGTAAGGAACTTTCACTTTTTACGGATAAATTTGATCTTGTGATCGCCGATTCAAATTTCAATGCATCAGAATTGAAGGAGATCGGATTCAGCAATATAAGAACTTTCCCTATAATGATCTCCAGAGCGGAATATAAAGGTGAGTATAGTAAAAGCTATGAAGATATATTTAAAGATGGAAGAAAGAATATCTTGTTTGTTGGCAGGGTTACTCCGAATAAAAAGATCGAAGACCTGATCAAATTTCTTTCAGTATACAAAAAAATAATTTCAGATAATGTCAGGTTGATCATCGCCGGAAATATGGATAGTGTCCCTCACTATTTCTCATCATTAATTAGTCTTAAGGATAAACTCGGACTTGATATAGAAGAACTTTTTTTCACCGGGCACATCCCGTTCCCTGAACTTATCTCTGTTTACAGGAGTGCAGATCTGTTTCTTTCAATGAGTGAACATGAAGGATTTTGTCTCCCTCTGATAGAGAGTGCATTTTTCAGGATCCCGGTTATTGCTTATAAGGCAGGAGCAGTTGAGGAAACCCTTTCCGGATCGGGCATTCTGTTAAGTAATAAAGATTTAGAGAAAGTAGTTATGGTCGCAGATAAAGTGCTGAACGATAAAAATATTTCCAATAAATTAGCGAAAGCTGCCGGTTCAAGAGCCGATGATTATGAGAAAGAATCCGACCCCGGCATTTTACTTAAATTGATATTGGAGGAGTTTGATGATTAAGATTGGAATTGTGGTTCAAAGATATGGCAAAGATGTGGTCGGTGGTGCAGAAACACTTGCCAGAGACGTTGCAGAGAGACTTAATGCTTCTGAATTTGATGTTACAGTTTTTACAACTACTGCATCGGATTATATTACATGGGAGAATGAATACGAACCGGGTGAATCAATTCTAAAAGGTGTTGTTATTAAAAGATTCAAGGTTGATGTTTTAAGAGAGATAGAAAAATTTAACGATCTGTCAGGTAGATTCTTTGATAAAAATATTATCGACAAGGAGATTACGGAAGATGAGTGGATCGATCTTCAGGGGCCTGTATCAGCAGATCTCATCAATAGGATCAGAGCAGAGCAGGAAAATTTTGATATATTTATTTTCTTTACATATCTGTATTATACAACAGTAAAAACTCTGAGAATCCTTAAAAAGCCAGCGATTCTTTTCCCGACCGCTCATGAGGAACCTCCAATAAATATGGGGATCATGAAAGACGTTTTTATGAAACCCGATGCACTTTTTTTTCTTACAAGCTCAGAGATGAAAATGGTTGAAAAAAAATTCTCTCCTCACGGAAAAATGATTTTGGTGAGAACCGGAGTTGATGTGAAAAGGGATATTGATGAGAATATCTTCAGACGGAATTATCTTATCGTATCTCCCTTTATCCTTTACGCAGGAAGAATAGAAAAGGGGAAAGGCCTTGAGTTACTTTTTGAAGCTTTCAGACAATTAAGGAGCAATAGAGTTGTCGACCTTGTCCTGATGGGCAAAAAATTGATGGATATACCGGATATTGACGGTATTAAGTATGTTGGCTATGTGTCAGAAGAGGATAAGACATCTGCTTTCAAAGGTGCCGTTTGCTCTGTCCAGCCGTCACCTCTGGAGAGCTTATCTATAACCACACTTGAATCCTTTGTACAGGAAACACCTGTTTTGGTAAATTCCAATTGTGAAGTGTTAATGGAGCATGTCGAAGCATCAGGTGGAGGATTATCATTCTCAAATGAAGAAGAATTTATGAAAAATTTTAATATACTTTACGGGAACAGAGTAAGAAGAGACAGGATGGGAAAGAAGGGTTTTGAATATGTCAACAAATATTATTCATGGGATATTGTAATTAATAAGATCTCAACTCAGATTAGAGAAATTATTGATATAAAACAGAGCGGAAAACATTGAATGGGAATTGATTTGTCAGATCTGCGAAAGCTGGTTGATGTATGCACTTTATGTGGGAGTTGTAACAGCAGTTGCCCGGTATTTGAGATAGAACTTACTGAGCCTTATTCTCCGAGAGGGAGGATCAATCTTATTGGAGAATTGTTAAAAGGAAATATTTCTGACAATGAAGAGATGAGGGAATTGATCTCCGTATGCCTCTTTTGCGGATATTGCCAGAACTCATGTTCGAAAGGAGTAGATTTTAGAAGTATATTCTCCGGATATCTTTCAGGGACTATTCATTTAGATAAAGATTAGGATTTTAATTGATATTTTTGTTCCGGGATGATATCAATTTAATGGAGAAACAAATGGAATTACTCAGTATTATCATTCCGGCATACAACGAAGAGAGTACTTTGTCAGAAATTGTTGAAATTGTCCTTGGTGTCCCTTTGGAACTGAAAAAGGAGATCCTCATTGTTGACGACTGTTCAACCGATAAAACATTAAGTATTGCAGAAGAACTGGCAGAACGGTTCAAAGGCATCAGGGTACTAAAAAATGAGAAGAACAGAGGGAAAGGGTTTTGTCTGAGAAAAGGGATAGATGAAGCATCAGGGGATATAATTTTGATCCAGGATGCAGACCTTGAATATGATCCGTGTGAATATCCGAAATTGCTGGGACCTATTTTGAAAGGCAAAGCTGATATTGTTTATGGGTCGAGATTTATGACTACAGAGGCAAAGCGGGTGTTGTACTTCTGGCACTCAGTAGGAAATAAGACGCTTACACTGTTTTCAAATATGATATGTAATCTGAATCTTTCAGATATGGAAACATGCTATAAGGTTTTCAAAAGCAATGTGATAAAAAAGATCAGGCTTAAAGAGAACAGGTTCGGATTTGAACCGGAGGTTACTTATAAACTTTCCCGTATAAAAGGATTGAGAATATATGAAGTGGGGATATCCTATCACGGCAGGACGTATGCTGAGGGGAAAAAGATCAATTGGCGAGATGGGGTAAGGGCATTTTATGTTATGTTAAAAATGATCTTTATGAGAATAGTAAGTCCTAAGAACCATTTAAAGGGATGATACAGTCCCTATCTATTACCCGGAACAAAAACCGTATAATCCCTCTATCTCTACTTATAATTGCAATACTGGTTCATTCTGCAATTCTTCTTAATTTAGTTCCGATCTCGGGTAAGCCATTCCAAAAGTATCTATCCGGAGCAGAAAAACTGATATCCGGTGATCTGCCGTCGGAGAGGATCTCAGATTTCAGTCCCCTTTACCTCCAATTTCATATATTGTTGAACAAAACTTTCAGGGATCCTGTCGCTCCCGCTTTGGGGATGCAGGTTCTGCTTATATCATTGTCAGCAATGTTTTTATTTTTGATTTTGAGATTTTTTTTCCCTTTACCGGTATCTCTGACAGGATATTTGATATTTTTAATTTCTCCTGAAATTCTCATATATGAGAAAGTAATGGAACCCGAACCTTTTCAGATATTTTTTGTCACTGCAATGATATATTTTCTTTTCAACTATTTTAAAGCACAAAAACCATTGTTGAATAGAAATTTATTATTATCAGGGATCTTTCTTTCCCTGACTCTTTTGACAAGATCAAATCTGTTTTTTCTTGTTATAATAATTCCTTTATGGCTCTATCTATATTCAAAAGGAACAAAGAATAAACCTGTTAATTCTCGGGCAATTTTATCTTTCATTATTCCTTCCATTGCCGCAATCTTAATAATAATTACAATGAATTTTGTTAATACCGGGGATTTCTCTTTTTATTACCAGAATCCAGGATATATCCTTTTCGAAGGGAATAATCCCAACACAACCGGGCAGAGTGCGATCTATCCTCCACTTGTTGATGATATGGCTTATGAGTATGTAGGTGAGCCGGATATTCACCATCAGATATACAGAGATTTTGCGAGGAGAATAACCGGTAAAGATCTTACTATAAAAGAAGTGAATAGTTTCTGGTCAGGGAAAGCACTGAATTTTATTATTGATGATCCTTTTCATTTTATTCAAAATTCTATTCTGAAACTTCACTTTTTTTTTCATGACTATAGGCGTCATGATGTCCTGGAGGCAAATGAATATGATTCAAAACTGAGAATATCCGGATTTCCCCTTTTCCCTTTCTGGATAATATCAATACTTGCAATATCTGGAATGGTTGCAGGTTCAAAACGGTTTCTGGAATTTTTTCCTTTTTACACAATACTTCTAATTCAGCTTGGAGTATTGCTTGTCGGATATGTGTCTTCAAGACAAAGGGTCTCGATCATAATCATTTTGATATTTTTTGTTTGCTTATTCCTGGAATTTGTTATTAAAAAACCTAAATTGATACTTGTTCTGTTAATAGTGATTGCAGCAGGTATCCCATTATTAATGGTAAAGAACGATCATATGAAAGAGGAAGATTTTCTCTGGGATGTGTACGGAAGATCAGCTGGATTATGGAATGAGGCAAGAACACAGAGAGACAAATTAAACTTTAAAGAGGCAAAAGAATTAGCAGCCAGATCATTGACATTAACTCCATGGCTTGAAGAGGGAAGAAGGCCGGCAGGACTTAATTTCGGTAAGAGCGGGTTTTCATCATTTTCACTTGACTATATTAAAGATCCGACTGAATTAACTTTTTCACAAAAATTGAATTATGCAATTCTTCTACTAAATGCCGGTAGATTTGATGAGTCTGAAAAAATACTGATAGATCTTAAGAAAAATGACTATAGGTTCAAAAGAGATTTTGATCACTCTTCTCAACCGGCATATTTTTTGGGAGTTATTAATATGAAAAGGGGAGTTCCTGAAGTGGCAATAGAATATTTTAAAACTGCACTGAATAAAACACCCGGATCTCCATTTGCATTATCCAGACTATTTGCATTAACAGGAGATGAACAATATTTGAATAAAATTGAAAGATACTTTGACAGGATAGATGCTTCCTATTTCATTGGCAGAGCATTTCTTGATCTTGAAATGTATCATAATGCGGTTAAATATCTCTCTTACGTCAGAGAAAAGCTTCCTGAATACAGAAAAAGTAACATTTTATATGCTATTGCTCTTGCTGGAGCAGGCGATCTTATCAATTCATACAATATTTATGCTGATGTGCTGATGAAGAGATCTGAACCGGTAATGTTCGAGTCTGAAACCATTAATATCTTCAGATCAAGAGTTGAAAAACAACC